>JAIUOX010000152.1 GCA_020160955.1 Pseudomonadota bacterium | reverse complement strand
CAGCGGCATCCAGAACCATGCCGGCACCACGCCGATGCCGATCCGCAAGGATGCCGGCGCGGCGATGATGCGGGTCTACCAGCAGGTCATGGAACGCTTCCCCGCGCTGGCCGGTCCGCGCAGCGTGTGGACGGTCGGTCGCCTGTCGCTCGAGCCGGGGGCGCCGGCGATCATTCCCGGCAAGGCGGAGATGCTGCTGCAGTTCCGCGACGCCGACGTCGCGGTGCTCGATCGCCTCGAGAAGTGCCTCGAGGAAATCGTCGCCGCCGAGAACGCGCGCGGGCCCTGCACCGTGGCCTGCGAGAACCCGCGCCGTACGATGCCGGCGCCGATGGACGAACGGTTGCTGGAATCGATCGACGAAGCGGCCGAGCAGCATGCGCCCGGCGTGCACATGCGGATGCCCTCGGGCGCCGGCCACGACGCCCAGATCCTGGCGCGCCGCCTGCCGGCCGCGATGATGTTCGTGCCGTCGATCGGCGGCATCTCGCACCACTTCACCGAGAACACCGAGGACGCCGACATCGTGCTGGGCTGCCAGGTGTTCGCCGACGCCACCGCGCGTATCCTGACCCGCAACTAGCGGCAACCGAGCCGGGCCACGAGGCCCGGTGAACCCGGCCCATCGCGATACCCGCCGTCGTCGATAGCCAAACAAAGTTATCGCATTTCCACTGCTTGTAGATGCCCGGCCATGGTGGTTGATGGGCGGCCCATGCCCATCCACGTTCGCGTTTCCCATCCTGACCGGCTCGTCGTCGCCGTGGCCCACGGCACCATTACCGCGCAGGAGTTCCAGGACGCGGTGCGCGCGTTCCTGCAGCAGGACGCGTTGCACTACCGCAAGCTGATCGACGTCGCCGCCGCGAACACGACAGCCGATCTCTCGAACCTGAAGACGCTTCTCGAGATGGTGCGGGCGGCGCCGCGGGCTGCCGAGCGCGGCGCGCTGGCCTTCGTCGTCGACGGCAAGCGCGGCGACCTCGTGCGTGAACTGGCGACCCTCAACACCGAGGGCGAGCGCCCGGTGCAGGTCTTCACCAACCTCCACGAGGCGCGGCGGTGGCTCGACTCGGTGACCGTCCCGCCGTCACGGCCCTGACGGGCCCTACTGGAAGCACTGCGCGGTGCGCACCGTGCAGGAGTTGGCCGGCACGTTGGCGTTGCACTCCGACCAGGCCTGCTGCGAGGCGGCCTGCTGGGTCGGCGCGGCGCCGAAGCCCTCGGCACGGCCGGTGTCGCTGAAGGCGTAGGCCACGCAGTTGGCGAGGGCCGTGAACTTGAGCCGGCAGTAGACGCCGCACTGGCCGATCGCCGAGGCCTCCGCCGCCTCGCGGGTCGCCATGCCGACCCCGGCCCCCCACAGGCCGGCGCCGTCGCTGGCCACCGCGACCCAGGTTTCGCCCTGGGCGGACGCGGTGGAGGCGAGGAGGGCAGACAGCAGGGCAGCGGTAGCAAGCGGGCGGATCATCGGGGCGTGTGTCTCGTCAGGAAGTCGCGAACGCGACGGATCGACTCCTGCAGGAAGGCAGGGCCGCGCCAATCGTGCTGCACCTCGATATCGGGAGCAAGCGCGGCAATCTCGGTGCTGGTGTGGGCGGGGTGGGGCTTGTCCGTGCCGGGCTGCAGGTAGAGCGGCGTGCGGCAGGCCTTGACGAAATCGCGGGTCACCGAGAACACGAAGTCACCGCCGAACATGTTGCGGCCGAACGCCTCGATGGTCTCGACCGTGATCTTCGGGTCGCGCGCCCGCACGGTCTCGACGTAGCCCGCGATCGACGCGTCCCAGGTGTCGCGGTTCTCGCACAGGCCGATCGGGTTCTGCAGCACCGCCGACGCGACCCGCTGCGGCGCCTGCTCGATCGCCTCGAAGCAGTAGCTGCCGCCAATGCAGCCGCCCATGACGTGGAAGCGGTTGAACCCGAGATGGTCCATCAGGGCGAGGTGATCGCCCGCGAAGGTGTGCCAGCCGTGGTCGGGCCGCACGTCGGCGATCGACTGGCCGGCGTTGCGCTGGTCCATCGAGACCACGGTGAAGCGGTCGGCCAGCGCCTCGCGCGGATCCATCCACGGAAACCCGTTGGGGTAGGCGGCCGACGTGCCGCCCCACATCTTCCGCTCCGACTTCAGCCCGCCCGGGGCGAACAGCAGGAGGGGGAAGCCGGCGCCGTGGACCTCGTAGTGGATCTCGGCGTCGGCGCGCTTGAGGACGGGCATGAAGGACTCTCCGGCGACGACCTGTCTAGGTCGGCTTATAGCCGATCGAGTCGATGATCGTCTTCCAGCGCGCGAGGTCGGCCGCCATGCGCTGCGTGAACTCGGCCGGCGTCGAGGTCTCGACGTCGAGGCCGAGCTCGGTCAGCTTCTTCTGGATGTCGGGCTGGCCCAGCACCGCCTTGAGTTCGCTGCCCCACGCGTCGAGCAGCGGCGCCGGCAGCTTGGGCGGCGCGAAGAACACGTACCAGCCGAGGATCTGCAGCTTCGGGTAGCCGAGCGAGGTCGCGGTCGGAATGTCGGGCGCCGCGGTCGCGGGCTTGGTGCCCGAGGTGAAGATCAGCTTCACCTTGCCGGCGCGATGGTGCTCGAGGAAGTCGGTGAGGCCGCCGCAACCGGCGGCGATGTGGCCGCCCTGCAGGTCGGCGACCAGCGGCGCCGCGCCGCGATAGGGCACCGGCTCGAGCGGGATGCCGAACTCGCGGCCGGCCATGACGCCGAAGAAGTGGGTGAACGAGCCCAGCGCCGTCGTGCCGAAGGTGTGGCGGTCCGGGTTCTTCTTCAGCCACGCGATGTATTCCGGCAGCGTGTTGACGCCGATCGTCGGTGACACGCAGAAGGCGGTCTGGACGGTCCCGGCCAGCGTGATCGGCTGCAGGTCGGTCATCGGGTCGAACGGCACGGCCGGCATCGTGAGCTTCTGGACGATGGTCGCCGACGGGACGTAGGAGATCGTGGTGCCGTCCGGCGCGGCGTTCTTGAGGGCCTCGACCGCGATGGTGCCCGAGGCGCCGGCCTTGTTCTCGATCAGCACGTTGCGGCCGGTGCGCTGCTTGATCGCCTCGGCCACCAACCGCGCCATCACGTCGGTGCCGCCGCCGGCCGGGAAGCCGACCAGGATCTTCAGCGGCTTGTCGGGCAGGCCGGACGACTGCGCCCGCAGCCCGATCAGCGGTGCCACGGCGACGCCGGCGCCCAGCGCCAGCCCGGCGCGGCGGGTGATGTTCCTGGTCATGCTCTTCCTCCTGTTTTCGTTCTTTTCGATTCTCGGGACGACGAACTAGGACACGAGACTCCAGGCCAGTTCGGCGCGCTCGCGCGCCGACTTGCTCATCTTGACCGACTCGGGATTGGACGAATTGCCCTGCAGGCCGCGGCGGTAGACGCCCTGCGCGATGGCGGCCAGCCGGTACAGCGAGAAGGCGAGGTAGTAGTTCCAGTGCGGGATCGACGCGCGGCCGGTGCGCCGGCAGTAGGCCGCGACGTAGTCCTGCTCGGTCGGCAGGCCGAGGCGGGCGAAGTCGACGGTGGCGAAGCCGTGCGGCGGATCCTTCAGGTGGTAGCCGAGGCAGTTGTACGCGACGTCGCACAGCGGGTGGCCGAGCGTCGACAGTTCCCAGTCGAGCACGGCGACCACGCGCGGCTCGGTCGGGTGGACGATCAGGTTGCCCAGCCGGAAGTCGCCGTGGACGATCGTCGTCGGGTCCTCGGCCGGGATGTTCTCGGGCAGCCACGTCGCGAGCTTTTCCATCGCCGGGATGTGCTCGGTCTTGAGCTCGGCGTACTGCTTGCTCCAGCGCGCGACCTGTCGGGCGATGTACTGGCCGGTGCGGCCGTAGTCGCCCAGCCCGACCCTCGCCGGATCGACCTTGTGCAACCGCGCCAGCACGTCGTTCATCGAGTCGAAGATCGCCGTCCGCTCGGCCGGCGACTGGTCCGGCATCGAGGCGTCGATCAGGATGCGTCCCGGCACTGCGTCCATCAGGTAGAACATCTGGCCGATCACCTGGTCGTCGGCGCACAGCAGGTGGGTACGGGCGACCGGCACGTCGGTCGCGGCCAGCGCCGAGATGACCCGGAACTCGCGATCGACCTGGTGCGCCGAGGCGACCAGCTGGCCGGGCGGCTTCTTGCGCAGGACAAAGTCGTGCCGCTGGCCGTCGTCCATGTCGGCGGCGACGAAGAACGTCGGGTTGGAATGGCCGGAGTCGAACTGCCGGACCTCGAGCCCGCCACGGTAGCCGGCGAGGTGTTGGCGCAGGTAGCGATCGAGCGACGACGGGTCGAAGCGGTGTCGCTCCATGACCGGGACGGTCTTGGCATAGGTCTGCATACGCAATGAGCGTAGGTGGTTTCCGGCCGGGCCGGCAATCGGGCCGAACCACAGAGAGAAACGCAACCCGCGCGCCCTACCGGAGGTTAAGGGCGTCCAGCACCTGTCCCTGAAGTCGTCAGCCGTCCCACACGTTTTGCGGCATCGGCAGGCGCGCGAAGTCGGACGGCACCAGCGGCCGGTGGTGGCTCGCGCCTTCCTTCTCCAGCAGCATCATGTACTGGCGCACGTGCTGGCCGCAGTGCCAGGTGGTGCGCTCCATCAGCTCGTGCAGGCTCTGCGGTCCGTAGTAGGTCGAGAGCGACCTGGTCGCCGCGGTGTCGCCGGCCTGCCACCAATCGCGGAAGCGCTGCCGGATGGCCGTGCCGTAGGCCACCAGGTCGGCGGTGCTGGCGTCCGGCGCCGGCTCCTCGCGGAACATCGCCTGGACCAGCGTGACGCCGTCGTTGGCGTCGAGGAAGGCCTGGACGACGCGGAACAGGTGGAAGCCCAGCGTGCGGTAGCTGCGCGGCCGCCCCGGCACGTGGATGTCGAGCCGGTCGTCCGGCATCAGCGGGATCAGTTCGAGTGCCGCGGTCATGAACTTGTCGACGCGGGCCGCCAGTTCATCGGTCGACAGTTCGGGGCCGGACTTCTCGTCGAGGCCGAGGAACTCGACGATCTGCTTGGTGCTCTGGCCGAACGTGTACTTGGCGCCGCGCGACAGAACCGGCACCGAGCGCACGCCGAGCTTCTGAAGCTCGGCCAGGCCGGCCGGATCCTCGAGAACATTCACGGAAACGAAGTCGATCCCACGGACCGATAGAAACTCTTTGAGTCTCAGGCAGCTGGTTCAACCCGGCTGCCAGAACACCTTCAGCGGCTCGCCCATGACGCTACGCTCCACTTGTGAGGCCGCCATTGGCGGCGGTTTGCCCCGTCAAGTCAAGCCGCGGCGCCGTCACGAGGCGGCGGAGGACCACGCCGACGCCAGCTGGCGCGACACGAGGCGGGCATAGAGGCCGTTGCGCGCCAGCAGCGCGTCGTGCGTGCCGGTTTCGACGACGCGCCCGGCGTCGAGGACGACGATCAGGTCGGCATCGCGCACGGTCGACAACCGGTGGGCGATCACCACGGTCGTGCGATCCGCCTTCAGGCGGTCGAGCGCCCGGCGCACCGCCTGCTCGTTGACGGCATCGAGGTGGGAGGTCGCCTCGTCGAGGACCAGCACCGGTGCATTCTTGAGGAACGCGCGGGCGATCGCGACGCGCTGGCGCTGGCCGCCCGACAGGGCGGTGCCGCGCTCGCCGACCGGCGAGTCGAGTCCCTCGGGCAGCGTCGCCACCAGGGCGTCGAGCGAGGCGTGGCGCAGGGCGTCCTGCAACTCCTGCTCCGACGCGTCGGGCCGGGCGATCAGGATGTTGGCGCGCAGGCTGTCGTTGAACAGGTAGGTGTCCTGGGCGACCAGCGCGATCAGGCCGCGCAGCTCGTCGAGCCGGTAGTCGCGCAGGTCGGCCCCGTTCAGGGTCAGGCGGCCCTCGGCCGGGTCCCAGAACCGCATCAGCAATTGCGCCGTGGTGGTCTTGCCCGCGCCCGAGGTGCCGACCAGCGCCACCGTCTTGCCGGCCGGGATCTCGAACGAGACATTGGCGAGGGCGGGCCGGGACTGGCCGGGGTAGGTGAAGGTCACGCCCTCGAGCGCCAGCGCGGCGGCACCCGGCCGGGCCGGCACGCCGGGTCCGTCGCGCACCGGCACCGGCTCGTTGGCGAGCGCGTAGACGCGTCGCGTCGCGCCCAGCGTGTCGGCCAGCTGCCGGCCGATCTGGGCGATCTCGGAGACCGGCAGGAAGGCGGCCATCGCGAGGATGGTCAGCAGGGGCAACAGGCCGGCATCGAGCGCGCCGCGTTGCGCCAGCACGGCGCCCGCGACCACGACGGCGAGGCCGCCCAGCCCGGTCAGCACCTCGAGCAGCGCGTGCTGCAGGGTGAGCTCGCTGAAGAACGGCAGGCGCAGGCCGATGTGGCGCTGCGACAGCGCGTCGAGCTTGTCGCCGCGCGACGTTTCCTGCTGGAAGGCGACGATCTCGCCCAGGCCCTGCACCGAGTCGACGGCGAAGGCGCCCAGTTCGCCGGCCGCCTCGCGCGCCTGGCCGCCCAGCCGGTCGACCCGGCCGCGCATCAGGAACGGGCTGAGGCCGACCGCCAGCAGGAACGGCAGCAGCGCCAGCGCCAGCCAGCCGCTCTCGGCCGCCAGCGCGGCGATCACCGCCGCCGGCACGAGGATCGCCACGAAGGCCGGGGCCACGGTGTGGGCGAAGAAGTACTCGACCAGCTCGATGTCGTGGGTCGCCAGCGCCATCAGGTCGCCGGTGCGCCGTCGCACCAGGTAGGCCGGCGCCAGCGCGTCGAGCTTGCGGAAGGCGTCGATCCGCATCTCGGCCAGCAGCCGGAACGCCATGTCGTGCGCCAGCCAGGATTCGAACCAGTGCAGCAGGCCCGACAGCGGCGCCACCACGGCCAGCGCGATGGCGAGGTCGCGGTAGGGCTCGTTGTGCTTCAGCGCCAGCACGATCAGCGCCGACAGCACGCCGACGCCGATGAAGGCCACGACGCGCAGCACGCCCAGCAGGAAGGTCGCGGTCAGCTTGCCCTTCCACGGCAGGATCATGCCCATCAGCGCGGCCACGACCTGCACCCAGGTCAGTCCCTCGGCCTTGAGGATGCCCTCGGTCGGCGCCGTGACCGGCGCGCGCATCTCGCCGCCGCGCTCGCCCGGCGTTCCGGGCGTCGCCGCGGCAGGGGCGTCGAGCAGGTCGCCGGTGGCGCCCGCCGCCGACTCGCGGGCCTGCTCGGCCATCAGCCGGGCATAGACGCCGCCCTCGCGCATCAGCGCGTCGTGGCGGCCCTGCTCGGCGACGCGGCCGCCGTCGAGCACGAGGATGCGGTCGCAGTCGATCACGCTCGACAGGCGGTGGGCGAGGATCAGCGTGGTGCGGCCGCGCATCAGCCGGTCGAGCGCCTGCTGGATCACCGCCTCGTTCTCGGCGTCGACCGCCGACAATGCCTCGTCGAGCACCAGGATCGGCGTGTCGCGCAGGATCGCGCGGGCGATCGCCACGCGCTGGCGCTGGCCGCCCGACAGCTTGACGCCTTTCTCGCCGATCACCGTGGCGTAGCCCTGCGGCAGGCCGAGGATGAAGTCGTGGATGTTGGCGGCACGCGCCGCCTCCTCGAGCTGTTGCGGCGTGGCGTCGGGCCGGCCGAGCCGGATGTTTTCCTCGACCGTGCCGTGGAACAGGAAGGTGTCCTGGTTGACCACCGAGATCAGCGAGCGGATCTGCTCGAACGACAGCGTGCGCAGGTCGTGGCCGCCCAGCAGGATGCGGCCGCGGTCGGGATCGTAGAAGCGCAGCAGCAGGCGCACGATCGACGACTTGCCGCCGCCCGACGGGCCGACCAGGCCGAGCCGCTCGCCGGCCCGGGCCTCGAAGGCGAGGCCGTCGTGCACGGCGCGCCGCGTGCCGGGATAGGCGAAGCCAACGTCCTCGAAGGCGATGGTCGGCGCCAGCGCGGACCCGAGGTGGGCCGGCGGCGCATCGGCCACCGCCGGCTGCTCGTCGAGGATGCGGTAGATGCCCTGCGCCGCCGACAGGCCGACCATGCCCTGGTGCAGCACGCTGCGCAGTTCGCGCATCGGCCGGAAGATCTCGACGCCGAGCATCAGGATGACCAGCAGCGACGTCATCGACAGCGCGCCGGCCTCGACGCGCGACGCGCCGTAGACCAGGGCGGCGGCGGCGCCGCAGGCGATCGAGGCGTCGGTGATGCCGCGGGCCAGCGAGTTGGTGCCCAGCACCCACATCGTGCGCTTGAACAGGTCGCGCGCCTCGACCTCGAGCCGGTCGGCGCGGGCCTTGCCCTGGCCGAACGCCTTCAGCGTCGCCAGGCCCTGGATCGAATCGAGGAACTCGGCGGCGAACGAGGCATAGGCCTTCTGGCGGCGCAGCGAGTTGCGGACGTCCCACTTGTGCCACAGCGCCGGCGCGAACAGCGCGACCATGGCGAAGCCCAGCATGACCAGCGCCACCGGCAGGTCGATGGCGGCGACCACGGCGAAGATCAGGAGCGGCGACAGCAGGGCGATCAGGAACTGCGGCAGGAACTGGCCGAAGTAGGTCTCGAGCTGCTCGACGCCGTCGATCATCGACAGGGTGAGCGCGCCGGAGCGCTGCCGCCCCACGGTGCCGGGACCGAGCGCGGCGATGCGATCGTAGAGCAGGCGGCGCAGCGACTTCTGGACCCGCGCCGCGGTGCCGTGCGCGACCACGGCGCGGGCGTGCTCGGCCACGCCGCGCAGCACCATGACGACGGCGATGGCCACGATCGCCGGTACCAGCTCGGCGACCGGCCGGCCGGCGAAGACCTGGCCGATCAGCCAGCCCAGCAGGGCAAGGCGGGCGATGCCGAAGCCGACCGACAGCAGGCCGAGGCCGACCGCGCCGGCGATGCGCGGGCGAACGCCACGGGTGAAGACGAGCAGGCGCGGTTCGATGTGCATGCGAATCATTCTAAGCAGAACGAAAGTATTCGTCAGTCCACACAAATCGAAATCCCGTGTACATTTTTGAACATGGACGCGAACTGGGACGATTTGCGGGTTTTCCTGGCGCTGGCGCGCGAAGGCACGCACAGCACGGCGGCGCGGGCGCTGGGAGTCTCGCACCCGACGGTGGCGCGCCGCATCCAGGCGCTGGAAAAGCAGATCGGCGCGCGCCTGTTCGAACGCCTGGCCGACCGCTTCGTGCCGACGGCGGCGGGCGAGGAACTGCTGGCCGACACCGAGGCCATGGAAAGAGCGGCGCTGTCGATCCATCGACGCAGCGCGGGACTGAGCGACACGGTGCGCGGCGTCGTGCGGATGTCGGCCGGCGAGGTCATGGCATCGTGGATCGCTCGCCATCTTCCCGAGCTGCGCAGCAAGCTCCGCGAGATCGAGTTCGAAGTGATCTCCAGCCATACGTTGGCAAACCTGTCGCGCCGCGAAGCCGACCTGCTGATCCGGGAGCAGGTGCCGGGGCTTGCCGGCATCGTGACACGCAGGCTGGGGCGGCTGGCCTATGCGGTCTATGTGGCGCGTGGGCATGCGCTCAGGCAGGCGAACCCGGCGGCGCTGGTCGACCAGTGCTGGATCGGCTTCGACGACGACCATGCCTACATGCCGGGCCAGCATTGGCTGCAGGAGCGCCTGGGCCGGCGTCCCGATATTCGCGTCAACAACTGGCTGATCCTCCAGGAGGCGGTGAGGTCGGGCGCGGGCGTCGCGCTGCTGCCCTGCTGCCTCGGTGACGGCGACCCCGCCGTGCGCCGCGTCGGCCCGGTCTCCGATGTCCATGCCGACCAATGGCTCCTGGTGCATCGGGACCTCCGGGCGTTGCCCCGGGTGCGCGCCGTGATGGACGCGCTGGTCGAACTGTTCCAGCGTGAACGGGGAATTCTCGAGGGGCGTGTCCGCTCCGGCGCCCGCTAGTCGGCGCCCTCGGACAGGGAGGAAATCATGAGGAAGACCATCGGCGTTCTTGCCCTGCTGTCGGCCACCACCGTGGCGCAGGCACGGGCGGAAGCGTTGCCCCGGGCCGCCACGCCGGAAGAGGTCGGCCTGTCGTCGGCCCAGTTGAAGCGCATCGAGGAAGTGACCCGGAAGCACGTCGATGCCGGGCTGGTGCCCGGCGCCGTGATGCTGGTGGCGCGGCGCGGCAAGATCGCGTGGAGCGCGACGCTCGGGAAGCGCGACGTGGCGAGCGGCGACGCGATGAAGCCGGACTCGATCTTCCGCATCTACTCGATGACCAAGCCGATCGTCAGCGTCGCGGCGATGCAGCTTGTCGAGGAAGGGAAGCTGCAAGTCGGCGATCCGGTGAGCCGCTACCTGCCGGAGATCGGCAAGATGAAAGTCGGCACCGAGAAGACCGGCGCCGACGGCCGGCCGGTCCTGCACCTCGCCGATCCCGAGCGGGCGATGACCGTCCAGGACCTGCTGCGCCACACTTCGGGACTGACCTACGGCTCGCGCGGCAGCGGCCTGATCAACCAGGCCTATGTCGACGCGAAGATCGGCGATCGCAGCTTCAGCAACGAGGAATTCGTGAGCCGGCTGTCGACGGTTCCGCTCAAGTTCAGCCCCGGTGCGCGCTGGGAGTACGGCGTGTCGACCGACGTGCTCGGCCGGCTGGTCGAGGTGATCGACGGCCGGCGCCTCGGCGAGGCGCTCGCGGCGCGGGTGTTCAAGCCGATGGGCATGGTCGACTCGGGCTTCCAGGTGCCGGCCGACAAGCTCGGCCGCGCCGCCCAGCCGGGGCCGCGGCCGGGCGGCCAGCCGGGCACACCGCGCTTCGCGGTCAATGACGGCGCCCGCTACGAATCGGGCGGCGGCGGGCTGACCTCGACGATGGATGACTACCTGCGCTTCGCCGTGGCGCTGTCCAATGGCGGGGCCGCCTACGACCAGCGCCTGCTCGGCAAGCAGACACTGGCTTTCATGACCGCCGACCACACGGGCACCCGGCCGGGCCGCCCGCCCGGCCTCGGCTTTGGGTTGGGCTTCGAGGTCCGCACCATGACCGGCGAGGCGGCGCTGCCGGGGTCGGTCGGCGAGTACGGCTGGGCCGGCAATGCAGGCACGCTGTTCTGGATCGACCCGCGCACGCAGCTGATCGCAATTTACATGGTGCAGGTCAGCGATCCCGACCGCGTGGCGTTGCGCAACCAGTTCCGGTCGATGGTCCAGGCAGCGATCATCGACTGAGGGGCCCCTGCGGTATTTTCTTCCGTGGTGCGGTGTGAAGGCTTCGACTAGAAGGGCGGGTCAGGAGGGACCCAAGATGCTTCGTCGTTCGATTCTCGTCGCTGCCGCCGGTGCGGCGCTGGCGCTGCCGGCCGCGGCCCAGCAACCGCCGATCAAGATC
>JAIUOX010000151.1 GCA_020160955.1 Pseudomonadota bacterium | reverse complement strand
CGGCACCGCCTCGATCGCCAGCTGGGACCCGATCCCGCTGGGACCGCGCGTCGAGCGCCACCTGCTGGTCAAGCGCGCGCGCATGCAGGGCATCCTGGTGTTCGACTATGCCGACCGTTACCCGCAGGGACTGGCGAAGCTCGCCGGCTGGGTGCGCGAGGGCCGGATCCGCTACCGCGAGGACATCCTGGTCGGCATCGAGCAGGCCCCCGACGCCATCGCCGGGCTCTACCGCGGCGACAACCTCGGCAAGCGGCTGATCCGCATCGATTGACGGGAAGGGTCCCTCGCTGCGCTCGGGATGACAGCCCTTTCTTGTCGTCCCGAGCGTGAGCGAGGGACCTTTCGTCCTACGGCCAGTCGGCGATGAACCCGGCCGCCCTGTAGGGCGCGATCCTGGCGTCATCGGCCAGCGCCGCGCGGTGCAGATGAAGGGACAGGTCCGTCGCTGCGCTCGGGATGACAGCCCTTTCTTGTCATCCCGAGCGTGAGCGAGGGACCTTTCGTCCTACGGCCAGTCGGCGATGAACCCCGCCGCCCTGTAGGGCGCGATCTTGGCGTCCTCGGCCAGCACCCGGCGGCGGAACAGCGGGTCGGTGTGCCAGCGCTCGACCGGCACGGCATAGGGATTGACCGTCGCCACCATCTTCTCGACCTCGGGCCAGTGGCGCTGCAGCGTCATCGGGTAGCGCCGCGCGGTGCAGACCTTGCCGAGGCAGATCACGCTCGCGACGTTGGCGCGGCCCAGCGCGGCGTCGATCACCGGCAGCGACAGGGTGACGTTCTCGCCGGTGTTGGTCGCGGCATGTTCCTCGAGGATCACGGCGGCCGGCACGCCGCCCGCCACCATGCCGTCCTTGATGACCGAGCACTCGGTGCGCGGGTCGCCCTGGGTCGCGCCGCCGCTCACGATGGCATGCCGGAAGTAGCCGCGGTGCCAGAGATCGATGGCCGCCGCGACCAGCTGCGGCACGCCGCGCCGCTGCCCGAACACGAACAGGAGGTCGGCCGGCCGCAGCGGCGTCGACACCAGGTGCTCGGCGTTGATGCGGTCGATCTCGGACCGGGTGAGGAGGTCGGCGGTCATGACGCCTTCACTATGCACCACCGGCGCGCCGCCGGTCCGCTCAGTTCAGGAACTCGGCGATCACCAGGTGATTGTCCTTCACCGGCCAGGTCCGGGCCGGGATCGTCTCGGTGTTCAGCACCGCCAGCACGGTGCGCGGCGCGGTGTCGAAGGCGAGCTTGCCGGTCGACACGCCGGGCACGCCGTCGGTGATGCCGGGCGGCGTCTTGCCGTCGAGGCTGAACTTGTCGCGGCCGACGCCGAAGTAGCCGCGCGGCCGGCTCATCGCGACCACCGCGCCGGCGGTCTCGTCGCCCTTGCCGAACACCGCTGGCCGCAGGTGCACGAGGTCGCTCGAGCGCAGGAACGGCGACCGGTAGGTGTGGGTGATGGGCTGCGCCGCCATGCGCAGCACGAACTCGTAGTACGTCTCAGCGCGCGCCACGAATGGGCCCCACGCGCCGTCCGGGCCGGTGACCTTGCGATGGGCCGGCGTGCTCGACCGGCGCTCGCCGGTCTTGGCGTCGACCTCGTAGACCTCGACCTCGGCGTCGCCGACCGGCAGGTTGGTGTAGGTGCCGTCGGCGATGCCGGTGACCTTGCCGTTCAGCACCGGCAACGGCTCCTGGGCGATGAACAGCGTGGCCGGCGGGATGCCGGCGATGAACTCGTACATCGCGGCGAAGGCCAGCTTGTGGAACGCCACCTCGCGGTGATCGAGCCCGTCCAGCGTGACGTTGCGGGCGCCGCGCAGCTCGGCGGCGTCGTAGCCGACGCCGGTCGACTTGCCCGGCGCGCCGATGAAGCGGCCGTCGGGCTGGGCGTACTTGTCGTTGGTGTCGGAGCGGATCGCCATCATCGCGACGCCCGGCACGAGATCGTCCGGCCCGGCGTTCAGCCCCTTGAGGAAGGCGTAGGCGCCGTTGAACTCGCTGCCGACCAGCAGCGAGTCGGAATTCACGATGCCCTTGTTGGGCGTGCCGCACAGCACGGCATGGCTGACCGCGGTCGCGCCGCCGTTGGCCAGGAAGGAGCGGATGGCGTTGCCGCCGCGCGACGAGCCGACCAGCGCGACGCGGTCGCGGCCGGTCGCCTGGCGGACCCGCGCGACGTGGTCGGCGAGTTCCTTCGCCTGCTCCGCGGCCGACGACCGGAACGGCTCGGCCTTGGCGTCCTCGCGCCGCGCCGTCGGGTAGGAGAAGTCGATCGCGAACAACTGGTCGCGCGTCCAGCCGTTGGCCTCGAAGCGCCACAGGTTGTTGATCCAGAGCGCGCCCGAATCGCCGTTGCCATGGACGAACACGATCGGCGTGCGCGCCGGCGCGACCGGCGGGCGCGGCGGTTGTTGCGCCGCGGCGGCGAACGGCGCGAGCGCCAGCGCACCGCCCAGCAAGGTGCGGCGCTTCAGGCCGTCGTGTCTTCCCCCGGACATCTCGGTCCTCATGTTGGCAAAGGACGCGGGCGAACGCTACGCTTCCCTGATGACAGTCTGTTACGTCGAGAGCCCGGTCGGCCGCCTGGCGCTGGAGGCCGATCACGACGTCGTGACGCGGCTGCGCTGGGCGAGCGCCGGAGAAGGCGACGGCGCGACCGTGGCGGCGGGCGGCGCCGCGCCGACGCCCGTGCTGCGGGAGACCGCCCGCCAGCTCGAGCTCTACTTCGCGCGCCGGCTGACCCGCTTCGACCTGCCGCTCGCCGCCAGGGGCACCGACTTCCAGAAGCGGGTGTGGGCGGCGATGGCCGAGATCCCGTACGGCGAGACCGCGACCTACGGCGGGCTGGCGGCGATGCTGGGCTCGGGTCCGCGCGCCGTCGGCATGGCCTGCGGCCGCAACCCGATCCCGATCGTCGTGCCCTGCCACCGCGTGCTGGCGAGCGGCGGCCGCGAGGGCGGCTTCTCGGGCGGCCGGGGCCTGCCGACCAAGCGCCAGCTGCTGGCGATCGAGGGGACGGTTCTCCTCTAGCCGCGACTTCGGGCGGCGCGGCTTCGCCGCCGTTGCATCGCCGTCGCCCGGCCGCTACGGAGGGACCATGCGCGTGCTGATCCTTCGGCCGGAACGCGAGGCGACGGCGCTGGCGACGGCGCTCCGCGAGCGCGGCCACACGCCCGTCATCGCGCCGCTGTTCCACCTCGAGTTCCTGCATCCGGCCGGCGATTTCGCCGCCAGCCTGTCGGCCTGCCAGGCCGTGCTGCTGACCTCGGCGAACGGCGCGCGGGCGCTGGCCGAGGCGAGCCCGCAACGCGCCCGGCCGATCCTCGCGGTCGGCGACACCACGGCGACCACCGCCGAGGGGCTGGGCTTCACCGACGTCACCTCGGCCAACGGCAACGTCGAGGCGCTGGCCGAGCTGGTGCGCCGCCGCCTCGACCCGGCCAAGGGTCCGCTGCTGCACGCCTCGGGCCGCGACATCGCGGGCGACCTCGCGGCGCTGCTGGCGCCGGCCGGCTTCACCGTGAACCGCGTCGTGCTCTACGAGGCGCGCGAGGAATCGACCCTGCCGGAGCCGGCCCGCGCGGCGCTGGCGGCGCGGGCGGTCGACGTCGTGCCGCTGTTCTCGCCGCGCGCCGCCTCGACCTTCGCCGGCATGGTGAAGGCCGCCGGCCTGGTCGACACGCTGGGCGGCGTCACCGCCGTCGGCATCAGCCTGGCGGCGCTGGCGCCGGTGGCGGGCCTGCCGTTTCGCGATACCGTGGCGGCGTCCCGGCCGACCCGGCAGGCGGTGCTGGACGAAATCGACCGGCTGGCGACGGCCGGCCCCCCGGACAAGGCGACAGACAAGGCGACAGGAGACGTCTCCATGAGCGATGCCCCCGCCGGGCCGGCGACCGACGCGGCGCCACCGCCCCCGACACCCGCGGCGCCGCCGCCGCGCCCGGCGAAGGCCGGCATCGGCGTGACCGGCGCCTTCGTCGCCGGGTTGGTGGCGTCGGCGCTGGTGGTGGCCGGCACCGTCGCCTCGCTGCCGTACTGGCCGCCGCGCTACCAGGCGATGATGCGCGGCACCGCCGGCGCGCCGACCGCTTCTCCCGGCGTCGACCTCGCGGCGATCCAGGCGGCCGCCGTGGCGGCCGCCAAGGACGGCATCGACCAGGCGCGGCGCGACCTCGCGGCCCGGATCGACGATCTCGACAAGAAGGTGCGCGCGTTGTCGACCGCGGCGGCGGCGGCCGACCCGGCGGCCCAGCAGCGCGCCGAGGCCGAGGCGCAGCGCCTGCGTGCCCAGGTGGAAGCGCAGGTGCGCGAGCTGGCCGAGCGCGAGGTGCGCCAGCGCGCCGAGCAGATCGCCGCCGGCGCCGCGACCGCCCCCGCCCCTGCTCTTGCCCCCTCTCCGGCACAGGCCGCGGCCACCGCCGACACCGAGAAGGAGATCGCGACGCTGCGGCGCGAGATCGCCGCGCTGCAATCGGCGATGGGCGCGCTCGACACCGCGATGTCGGCGCAGCGCGAGGAGAACGTGCGCCAGCGCGAGCAGGCCAAGGCGCTGGCCGACGCGGTCAGCGTGCGCAGCGCCGGCGAGCAGAGGGCGCTGGCCGCCGCGCGCGCCTCGGCGCTGGTCGGCGTCGCGGCAAGGCTGAACACCGCGCTCGACACCGGCGCGCCGTTCGCCCGCGAGCTCGACCTGCTGGTGCCGCTGATCCAGGGCGACGCCCAGATCGCGGCGATCGCCAAGGCCCTGCAGGAGCCGGCGGTGCGCGGCGTGCCCGCGCCGGCGGCGCTCGAGGCCGAGTTCCCGGCGATGGCCAAGGCGGCGTTGGCCGACGACCTGGCCGACGATTCCTACGGCGCGCGGCTGCTCGGCAAGGTCAAGGGACTCGTCTCGCTGCGCCGCGTCGGCGACGTGCCGGGCGACACCACCGAGGCGAAGCTGGCACGCGCCGAGACGGCGCTGCAGCGTGGCGATCTCGCCGGCGCGGTGGCGCTGGTGAAGTCGCTGCCCGAGCCGACCCACAAGGCGACCGCCGCGTGGCTCGCCCGGGCCGACGCGCGGCTGGCCGCCAAGGCCGAGGTCGACCAGCTCGCGGCGCAGGCCGTGGCGCTGCTGGGCGCGGCGCGCTGAGCGGGCGATGACCACGCTTCGCACCCTTCTCTGGTTCGCCCTCGCCGCGCTCGCGATGCTGGGCGCGGTGTGGCTGGCCGAGCGGCCGGGCACCGTCACCGCCGAGTGGCACGGCTGGCGGCTCGACTCGAGCGTCGGGCTGCTGCTGGTCGTCGTGCTCGGCCTGATGCTGCTGGGCGTCGCCGGCTGGTGGCTCTACCGCTGGATCGTCGGCGCGCCGTTCGCCCTGCTCGAAGGCTGGGGCGAAAGCCGCAAGAAGCGCGGCTTCCGCGCCCTGACGCAGGGCCTGGCCGCGGTCGCGGCCGGTGACGGCGTCGAGGCGCAGAAGCAGGCGCGCAAGGCCGAGCAGTTGCTGAACGAGCCGTCGCTGACGCTCCTGCTGTCGGCGCAGGCCGCGCAGCTGGCCGGCGACCGCGACGGCGCGCGCCAGGCCTTCAACGCGATGCTGGAGGACGAGCAGATGTCGTTCCTCGGCCTGCGCGGCCTGATCGTGCAGGCGTTGCGCGAGGGCGACCAGGGCATGGCGCTGGCCTATGCCGAGCGCGCCTTCAAGCTCCGGCCGCAGACCCCGTGGGTGGTGCACGCGCTGTTCGACATGCAGGCGCAGAGCGGCCAGTGGCGCAATGCCCAGGAGACGCTGGAGACCGGCGTGCGCCGCAAGGTCGTCACCCAGGACAAGGGCCGCGCGCTTCGGGCGCTGCTGCTGGTCGAGCGCAGCCGCGAGGTCGAGAAGGACGATCAGGGCAAGGGGGGCGACGCGCTGGCGCTGGCGCGCGAGGCGTTCGGGCTGGCCCCCGAGCGCATCGTGACGACGCGCCGGCTGGCCGAGCTGCAGGTCAAGGCGGGCGACACGCGGCGCGCCCAGAAGACGCTGGAGCGCGGCTGGGCGGTGGCACCGCATCCCGACCTCGCGCGGCTCTACGTCGAGGCGTCGCGCGAGACCGAGGCGCTGAAGAAGATCGCCGCGCTGCGCCGCCTGGTGGCGGGCAACGAGGACGACCTCGAGAGCCACCTGGCGCTCGCCCAGGCCTACCTCGATGCCGGCCTGTGGGGCGAGGCCAAGCGCCACCTCGAGATCGCCGGCGGACCGCATCCCGCGACGCGGGTCTGCCGCCTGATGGCGGAGGCCGAGGAACGCGCCGGCGCCGACCCGGCGCGCGTCCACGACTGGCTGGCCAAGGCGGCCGCCGCGCCGGCCGACCGGGCGTGGCGCTGCTCGGCCTGCGCCGCGCAGCACGAGGCGTGGCGCTCGGTGTGCGAGAGCTGCGGCGCCTTCGGCACCCTGCAATGGCGCGCGCCCGGCACGTTCGGGCAGGTACTGCCGCCGGAAGTCCGGGCGGAACTGGAATTCTCGGGCGCCAGCCGCGCCTAGGACAACGCGACACGACAACAAGACGCATCGAGGGAGAACGCCCATGTTCGAGACGACGCTGGCCGGCAGCCTGCCGAAGCCGTCGTGGCTGGCCACGCCCAACGTGCTGTGGGCGCCGTGGACGCTGAGCGGCGCGCCGCTGCTGGAGGCCAAGGACGACGCCACCGCGCTGGCGATCCGCCGCCAGGAAGAGGCCGGGCTCGACATCGTGAGCGACGGCGAGCAGGCGCGGCAGCACTTCGTGCACGGCTTCCTGGCCGAGGTCGACGGCGTCGACTTCGACCGGAAGGTGCGGATGGGCATCCGCAACAACCGCTACGACGCCGACTGCCCGACCGTCACCGCGCCGCTCAAGCGCCGCAAGTTCGTGCACGAGCGCGAGGCGCGGGTCGCCCGCGCCGCGACCAGCCGCAAGCTGAAGTTCACGCTGCCCGGGCCGATGACGCTGATCGACACGCTGGCCGACGGCTACTACGGCGACCGCGTGAAGATGGCCTTCGCCTTCGCCGAGCTCCTGAACCAGGAAGCGAAGGACCTCGAGGCGCTGGGCGTCGACGTCGTGCAGTTCGACGAGCCGGCCTTCAACGTCTACCTCGACGAGACGGTCGAGTGGGGCGTCCCGGCGCTGGAGAAGGCGGCGGCGGGCCTGAAGTGCACGACCGCGGTCCACATCTGCTACGGCTACGGCATCGAGGCCAACAACAAGTGGAAGGAAACGCTGGGCGAGAGCTGGCGGCAGTACGAGAAGACCTTCCCGGCGCTCGATCGTTCGAGCCTGCAGCAGGTCTCGCTGGAGTGCCGCCAGAGCCACGTGCCGCCCGAGCTGATGAAGCTCCTGCCCAACAAGACCGTGATGGTCGGCTGCATCGACGTCGCCTCCGACAAGATCGAGACGCCCGAGGAAGTGGCGGCGACGCTGAAGCTCGCGACGCAGTACGTCGATCCCGAGCGCATCCAGGCCTGCACCAACTGCGGCATGGCGCCGATGACGCTGGCCACCGCCTACGGCAAGCTGCGCGCCCTGGCCGAGGGTGCGGCGCTGGCTCGGCGAACGCTCTGAACCGGCGACGGCGGGCGACCTTTGCGTGAGTGGCACTGAAACTACTCGCGTAAATGGTGCAATTGAAACAATGACGCCGGCCGCGACTGCGAACGCGTCGCTTAGACTTTCGCCATGGCTTTCATCGACGCCCTCGCCTTCTGGTGCCGCCGCCAGGCGCTGTTCTGGACTCTCGCCCTGCCGGTCGCCGGCTTCGGCGCGATGGTCGCCTACCTGTTCCAGGCCCGTATCGAGTTCGACCTGATGCGCGACCACTGGATGTGGTCGTTCCTGTTCACCGTGCTGTACGCGCTGTTCCTCGATCGCTGGATGAAGGAGACGCTGCTCGACAGCGACCTGCTGAGCGACAGCGACGCGCTGCGGCAATCGACGCTGGGCACGCGCGCCATCAGCCTCGCCATCCTGACCTGGCTGATCGTGCTGACCTCGGCGCTCGGTCCCTACGCCGAGCTGAACGTGCTGGCCTGCGCCGCCGTCGCCGCGATGTTCGTGCTGGTGCTGCCGGCGCTGGCCGCCAACGAATCGCTGGGCCTGTCGGACGCCTACACGCTGGGCCGGCCGCACCGCGCCCGCGTCTTCCTGATGGTGTTCGGCGCGATGCTGCTGTCGCTGATCGCCGGCCACCTGCTCGACCGCCTCGCCCCGCTGCTGCCGCACAAGATGTGGGTGCCGGCGGTGCTGGCGGCGGCGCAGCGGCTGGTCGACTGCCTGCTGCTGGCGTTCGTCGGCTACGACCTCGCGGTGCTGTTCCGCACCCGCACCGACTGGCAGGCGCCGCTGCCGGAAGGGCTCGACTACTCGGGCGTGCGGATCCGCGCGCGCAACGCGTAGAGCAGTTCGAGCGCCTCGCGCGGCGACAGGTCGTCCGGGTTGGTGGCGGCCAGCGCCTTCTCGATCTCCGACTCCTCGACCTTCGCCGATCCCGCCGCGGGACGCGGCGGCGCCGCCGCGAACAGCGGCAGGTCGTCGGCCAGCCGCGTCACCGCGCCCGACTGCTCGCCCTTCTCCAGCGCCGCCAGCACTTCCTCGGCGCGCGTCACCACCGCCTGCGGCAGGCCGGCCAGCCGCGCGACGTGGATGCCGTAGCTGCGGTCGGCGGCGCCCGGCGCCACCTCGTGCAGGAACACCACCTCGCCCTGCCATTCCTTGACGCGCATCGTGTAGGGCGCCAGCGCCGCCAGCCGCTCGCGCAGCGCGCCGAGCTCGTGGAAATGGGTGGCGAACAGCGCGCGGCAGCGGTTGATGTCGTGCAGGTGCTCGAGCGTCGCCCAGGCGATCGACAGGCCGTCGAAGGTCGCCGTGCCGCGGCCGATCTCGTCGAGGATGACGAGGCTGCGCCCCGTCGCCTGGTTCAGGATCGCCGCGGTCTCGACCATCTCGACCATGAAGGTCGAGCGGCCGCGCGCGAGGTCGTCGGCGGCGCCGACGCGGCTGAACAGGCGGTCGACGATGCCGATCGTCGCGGCCTTCGCGGGTACGAAGGCGCCGGCCTGCGCCAGCACCGCGACCAGCGCGTTCTGGCGCAGGAAGGTCGACTTGCCGGCCATGTTCGGGCCGGTCAGCAGCCATAGCCGGCGCTGCTCGCCGAGGTCGCAGTCGTTGGGCACGAAGGCGCTGCCGCCCTGGCGCGCCAGCGCCGCCTCGACCACCGGGTGACGGCCACCCTCGATCGAGAACGACGTGTCCTCGCTGAGCGTCGGCCGCACGTGGCCCTGCGTCACCGCCAGCTCGGCCAGCGCGGCGGCGACGTCGAGCGCGGCGAGCGCCCGGCCGGCGGCGGTGATCGCCGCGGCGACCGCGACGACGCGAGCGACCAGCTCGTCGAACACCGCCAGTTCGACCGCCAGCGCGCGGTCGGCGGCGCGGCCGATCCTGGTCTCGAGGTCGGCCAGCTCGGCGGTCGAGAACCGCGTGGCGTTGGCCATCGACTGCCGCCGCGTGAAGCCCAGCGCCGGCAGGTCGAGCTTGTCGGCGTGCGTCGCCGACACCTCGATGTGATAGCCGATCATGTTGTTGTGGCGGATCTTGAGCGTCGCCACGCCGCTCGACGCACGGTACTGCGCCTCGAGCGCCGCCACGGTCTTGCGGCTGTCGTCGCGCAGCGTGCGCTGCTCGTCGAGCTCGGGCCGGTAGCCCGGCCGCACGAAGCCGCCGTCGCGCGCCAGCAGCGGAGGCTCGTCGACCAGCGCCTCGCCGAGACCGTCGCACAGCGCGCGGTGGTTCGAGCAGGCCGCGACGATGGCGGCGAGCGGGGCGGGCGGCGGCGCCAGCGCCTCGGGCTCGGCGCGCAGCGCCTCGGCCAGCGTCTCGGCGGCCAGCAGCCCGTCGCGCAGCGCCAGCAGGTCGCGCGGACCGCCGCGGCCGACCGACAGGCGCTGCAGGGCGCGCTCGACGTCGGGCGTGCGGCGCAGCACCTCGCGCACCGACTGGCGGATCGCGCCGCGCTCGACGAACAGCGACACGAGGTCGAGACGGCGCTCGATCTCGGCGCGGTCGGTCAGCGGCGCGGCCAGCCGCTCGGCCAGCAGGCGGGCGCCCGGGCCGGTCAGCGTGCGGTCGATGGTGGCGAGCAGGCTGCCCTCGCGCCGCCCGTCCAGCCCGCGCACCAGCTCGAGGTTGCGCCGCGTCGCCGGGTCGATCTCCATCGTGCCGTCGGCGCGCTCGCGGCGCGGCGGCGCCAGCGCCGGCAGCTTGCCGGCCTGGGTGAGGTCGACGTAGTCGAGCAGCGCGCCGCAGGCGGCGATCTCGGCGCGCGAGAAGCTGCCGAAGCTGTCGAGCACGGCGACCTTGAAGGCGGCCTGCAGGCGCTTGCGCGCGTTGTCGCTGTCGAACCGCGCCGAGGGCAGCGGCGTCAGCGCGGCATTCCACTCCTGCAGCACGCTCTTCAGCGGCTCGCGGCCGAGCAGGCGGTCGGACACCAGGAGCTCGCCGGGGGCGAGGCGGGCGAGCGCCGCGGCGACCTGGCCGGGCTCGAGCGGCTGGGCGGCGAAGTCGGCGGTCGACAGGTCGAGCCAGCCAAGCGCCAGCTCGCCCTGCGCCTCGGCCAGGGCGGCGAGGTAATTGTGGCTGCGCGCATCGAGCAGCGAGTCCTCGGTCAGCGTGCCGGGGGTGATGACCCGGACGACGGCGCGCTCGACCACCGACTTGGCGCCGCGCTTCTTGGCCTCGGCCGGGTCCTCGACCTGCTCGCAGACCGCGACCTTGAAACCCTGGCGGATCAGGCGCGACAGGTAGGCCTCGTGGCTGTGCACCGGCACGCCGCACATCCGGATGTCCTCGCCGAGGTGCTGGCCGCGCTTGGTCAGGGCGATGTCCAGCGCCGCCGAGGCCTTCACCGCGTCGTCGAAGAACAGTTCGTAGAAGTCGCCCATCCGGTAGAACACCAGGTGGCCCGGGTGCGCCGCCTTGATCGCCAGGTACTGGCGCATCATCGGCGTCGCCTCGGCGGGGATGGCGGGGGCGGGAGTGCTGTCGGGCACGGGCTTTCCTCGGCTGCCACAGGGTCTAGCACAGCCCCGGCCGCCTCCCATGTGGACGAAGGGTGGACCACTTTCCCTTTCCTCCCCCTGCGACAGCAGGGGGAGGTGTCCGCGCAGCGGACGGAGGGGTCATGATCATGAGGCCCGACCCCTCCGGCGCCGAAGACGGCGCCACCTCCCCGCGCTTGCGCGCGGGGAGGAAGAGGACGTCGTGGCTGGCCCCGGCCCGCGAAAGCCGCCAAAATGGCCCCTCAATCGGGAGTAAACGCAATGGCGAGCAGCGGTTCGGAAGCAATGGTCAGCAGCGAGATGGGCGATCTCGACGGCGATTCGCTGATCATGCACCGCACGGGACGGCCGGGTAAGATCGAGATCATCGCCACCAAGCCGCTGGTCACCCAGCGCGACCTGGCGCTGGCCTACTCGCCGGGCGTCGCCGCGCCCTGCCTCGAGATCGCCAAGGACCCCGACACCGCCTACGACTACACCGCCCGCGGCAACCTGGTGGCCGTGATCTCCAACGGCACCGCCGTGCTGGGCCTCGGCGACATCGGCGCGCTGGCCTCCAAGCCGGTGATGGAGGGCAAGGCCGTCCTGTTCAAGCGCTTCGCCGACGTCGACTGCATGGACATCGAGGTCGGCACCAAGGACGTCGACGAATTCATCAACTGCGTGCGCTACCTCGGCCCGACCTTCGGCGGCATCAACCTCGAGGACATCAAGGCGCCGGAGTGCTTCATCATCGAGCAGCGCCTGCGCGAGCTGATGGACATCCCGATCTTCCA
>JAIUOX010000150.1 GCA_020160955.1 Pseudomonadota bacterium | reverse complement strand
CAACCAGGCGATGCAGGTGGTCGGCAACACGCCGCAGGCCTTCGCCGCCTTCATCGCGAAGGACATCGCGACCTGGAAGGCGGTCGCGGCCGACGCGAAGGTGTCGGTGGAGTGAAGGGTCCCTCGCTGCGCTCGGGATGACAGAACTTAGGTGGCCAGCTTCAACACCGCCGCCACGTCCTCGCAGCGTTCCAGCGTCCACACCGCGTCGATCAGCGGGCGGATGTCGTGGCCTTTCCGCCAGGCCGCGGCCTCGTCGATCAGCTTGCGCTCGATCTCGGCGTCGGACTGCGGATTGGCCGACGAGCCGCGGGCGGCCCCGGTCGCCAGCGTGTGCGTGCAGCCGTCGTTGGTGACGATGTCGAGCTCGGCGGCGATGGTCGACAGCGCGGGCTTCTCGCTCACCGAGACGCGCGCCCGCATCGCCTTGACCGCCGGGTCGGCGACGCAGGTGTCGGTGAACTGCTCCAGCCCGGCCTTGCCGGTGACCAGCGCGGCGGCGACGGCGTGCTGCAGGCTGACCTGCGCCTCGCGGCCCGTCGCGATCTCCGGCCGGTCGGTGCGCTGCAGCAGCAGCGGGTTGCCGCGTGCCAGCACGCGGTCGACCGGGACTGTCGGGTTGTCGCGCCGCCAGTCGAGCGCGAGGTCGAGCAGCGGGTGGATCACGAAGCCGGCCGGGTAGGGCTTCAGCGAGTTGACGGTGACTTCCCATGTCTGACCCAGCCCGTCGGTCAGGGCCGCCCAGTTCGGCGGCTCGCCCATCGCGGCCAGCCAGCCCTGCGCCCCGGCGATCGGCTCGGCGGGGCCTGAGAAGCCCTTCTCGGCCAGCAGCGCCGACAGGAGCCCGCCGCGCGCGGCGTTGCCGACGCTGACGCTCTTGGCCGGCCAGCCGAGGCACTCGCACAGGCCGGCCGACTGCGTGGCGGCCGTGCCCAGCGCCCAGACCAGGGCTTGTGGAGAGAGGCCGAGCAGGCGGCCGGCGCCGGCCGCGGCGCCGAAGCCGCCGCAGGTCGAGGTGATGTGCCAGCCGCGCGGGTAGTGGCCCGGCGACACCGCCGCGCCGACCCGGCACTCGATCTCGAAGCCCAGCACGAACGCGGCCAGAAGATCGGCACCACCGATCTTGCGCAGTTCGGCCAGCGCCAGCAGCGCCGGCGCCAGCGGCGCGGTCGGGTGGATCACGGTGGCGAGGTGGGTGTCGCAGTAGTCGAACACGTTGGCCCCGGCGGCGTTCAGGAACGCCGCGCTCAGCGCGTCGATCTGCTCGGGCCGGCCGATCACCGTCGCCGGCGTGCCGCCGGAGAACGGCGCCAGGGTGGCCAGCGCCAGCTCGACCGGCTCGGTGCGGCAGCCGGCCAGCGCCACCGCGAAGAAGTTGAGCAGGGCGCGCTTGGCGGCGTGGCGCGCCGCCTCGGGGATGTCGCCCGCGCGGGTCTCGGCGACGAAGCGGGCGAGGGTGTCGGTGACTCCGGGGTGCGGATCCATGGTCAGCCCAGCACGTCCTTCTCGTGGAACTCGACGCCGCGCACGACGTCAGCAGCACTGCCCTGGTACTCGACGCGGCGCAGCTGGTTGCGGCGGATCTTGCCCGAGATCGTCTTGGGCAGTTCCTTGACGAACTCCAGCCGGCGGATGCGCTTGAACGGCGCCAGCCGCTCGTGCGTGTACCTGAGGATCGCCGCTGCGGTTTCCTTCGAGGCCGGGGTGCCGGCGGTCAGCAGGACGTAGGCCTTGGGCACGCTCAGCCGGATGTCGTCCGGCGTCGGCACGATCGCCGCCTCGGCGACCGCCTCGTGCTCGATCAGCACGCTCTCCAGCTCGAACGGGCTGATCCGGTAGTCGGACGACTTGAAGACGTCGTCGGCGCGGCCGACGAAGGTCAGGTAGCCGTCCTCGTCGAGGCTGGCGACGTCGCCGGTGCGGTAGACCGAGTCGTTGGCGCCCGACAGCTTGCCCTCGGCGTCGGCGTAGCCCTGCATCAGGCCGGCCGGCCGCTCGGCGTTGAGGTCGAGGCAGATCTCGCCCTCGTCGGTCGGCATGCCGTCGGCGTCGAGCACGCGCACCGTGTAGCCGGGCATCGGCCGGCCCATTGCGCCGGCCTTGACCTTCTGGCCGGGCGAGTTGGCGATCTGAGCCGTCGTCTCGGTCTGGCCGTAGCCGTCGCGGATGGTGAGGCCCCAGGCGTCGTGGACCTTATTGATGACCTCGGGGTTGAGCGGCTCGCCGGCGCCGCAGACCTCGCGCAGCGACACCTTCCGGGCGGCGAGGTCCTCCTGGATCATCAGGCGCCACACCGTCGGCGGGGCGCAGAAGGTCGTGACCTTGCAGCGCACCAGCACGTCGAGCAGGGCGGCCGCGTTGAACGGCGCCTGGTTGATCATCAGCACCGTGGCGCCGGCGTTCCACGGCGCGAAGAAGGTGCTCCAGGCATGCTTGGCCCAGCCCGGCGAGGAGATGTTGACGTGCACGTCGCCGGGCTGCAGGCCGAGCCAGTACATGGTCGACAGCGCGCCGACGGGGTAGCTGCGGTGCGAGTGGCGCACCAGCTTGGGCAGCGCCGTGGTGCCCGAGGTGAAGTACAGCAGCAGCGGGTCGTCGGCGTTGGTCGGCCCGTCGGCCTTGAACGTGTCGGGGGCGGCGTAGGCCTCGGCCAGCGGAGTCCAGCCGGCGATCGGCGCTTCGCTGGTGTTGACGAAGATCACGCCGTCCTTCGGCAGGCCGGCGCACTTCGCGACCTGGTGCTCGTCGGTGATGATCATGCGGGCGCGGCCGCGCTTCACGCGGTCGGCCAGCTCCTCGGTGGTGAGCAGCGTGGTCGCCGGGATCACCACGACGCCGAGCTTCATCGCCGCCAGCATGATCTCCCACAGCGGCGCCACGTTGTTCAGCACCAGCAGCAGGTGGTCGCCGCGCCTGAGCCCCTTGGCGCGCAGCCAGTTGGCGACCTGGTTGGAGCGCCGCGACAGTTCGCCGAACGTCCGCTTGGTCTCTGTGCCGGCCGCGACGTCGACGATCCACAGGCCGACGTTGTCGCGGTTGGCCGGGCGCGCCAGCTCTGCGTCGAACCAGTCGATCGCCCAGTTGAAGGCGATCGGCTCGGGCCAGCGGAAGCCCTTCACCGCCGCGTCGTAGTCGGTGCGATGCTTCAGCAGGAAATCGCGCGACTCGCGAAAGCTCGGCATGGGGTCCTCCGGATTTTCTTGTTCATGACTTACTCCCGAACCGGGCCGCCTTCGAGTCGCAGGGCGGCATCGGCGGCGGGACGGGCATTCGGTTCATCGATCCTGAGGCAGCCGGCGGCCAGCCCGTCGCCCGGTGCCTTCTCGACCGGGGCGATGAACAGCGCGCTGACCGCGAGGTCGCCGACCTTGAGCCGCGCCTCGCTCAGCCAGCGGGTGGCGCGGATCGACTGGCCGGCCTTGTCGAGGCGCAGCCAGCCGCAGAGCACCGGCCGCTCGCCGGTCGGGTCGATGCGCACCCAGGCGGTGTCGTTGCCGGTGAAGCTGCCGGCGGCGCTGTTGACCCGCCACTCGAACGGCACGGCCCGGTACAGCTTGGCGTCGGCCGCCGAAACGTCGATGGTACCGATGTAGTCGGACTTGGCGAGCGAGGGATCGCGCAGCCAGCCGAGGTGGACGGCGACGCCGACCAGCACCAGCACGGCGCCCAGCAGCAGGACGACCCAGCGCGGGATCGAGGCCGACATCTCAGGCGAGGATCGTCGTGAGGCCGCCGTCGACGACCAGCGTCGACCCGGTCATGTAGGCGCCGGCGTCGGAGGCCAGCAGCAGCAGCGGGCCGCGCAGGTCCTTCGGTTCACCCCAGCGATGGGCCGCGGTGCGCTGCTCGATCATGCCGGAGAAGGCGTCGTTCTTCTGCAGGCCGGCGGTGAACTCGGTGCGCATGAAGCCCGGCGCGATGGCGTTGGCGGTGACGTGCGGGCCAAGCTCGACCGCCAGGTTCTTGGTCAGGCCGATCAGCCCGTGCTTGGCCGAGACGTAGCCGGCGACCGAGGCGCGGCCGAGCACGCCCAGCACCGAGGAGATGTTGACGATGCGGCCGTAGCGCTGCTTCAGCATGTGGCGCCCGACCTCGCGGGACAGCCTGAACTGCGCCACCAGGTTGGTCTCGATCACCGAGCGGTAGGTCTCGGTGGCGGTGTCGACGATCGCCTCGCGATGGATGATGCCGGCATTGTTGACCAGCACGTCGATACGGCGATGACGCCTGGCGAGTGCGGCGACCGCAGCGGCCACGCCGGCCTCGTCGGTGACGTCGAGCGGCACCGCCTCGGCCTTGCCGCCCTTGCGCGCGATCATGCGCACCGTGGCCTCGAGGTCCTTCACGCTGCGCCCGGCGCACAGTACGCGCGCCCCGGCGCCGGCCAGCGTCAGCGCCATGTCGCGGCCCAGCCCGCGCGACGCGCCGGTCACCAGCGCGACGCGGTTCTTCATCGAAAACAGATCGGCCATGCGCGTTCCCGGACCCCGCCGTTTTGCCTTGGAGGGCGATCCTAGCCTATGAAAGGCGCACCTGACATCGGGGAGGAACTCAATGGCGAAATCGAACAAGGTGGCGATCGTGACGGGGTCGGCGACGGGGCTCGGCGCGGCCTGCGCGATCGACCTGGCGGACCGCGGCTGGAACGTCGTGATCAACTACACCAAGAGCAAGAAGGAAGCCGACGAGACCTACGAGGCGGTCAAGGCCAAGGGCGTCGAGGCAATCCTCGTGCAGGCCGACATGGGCCAGGACGCCGACTGCCGCAAGCTGGCCGCCGAGACGATGAAGAAGTGGGGCCGCATCGACGGGCTGGTGAACAACGCCGGCACCACCAAGTTCCAGAACCAGGGCGACCTCGATGGCGTCACGCCGGAGGACTTCGACCGCATCCTGCGGGTCAACGTCACCGGCCCCTACATGATGAGCCGCGCCGTCTTCCCGCACATGAAGAAGCAGTGGGAGGAAAAGAAGGACCGCGGCGCGATCGTCAACATCTCGTCGATCGCCGGCGTGATGGGCGTCGGCTCGTCGATCCCCTACGCCTGCTCGAAGGGCGCGCTCAACACGCTGACCCTGACGCTCGCCCGCTGGTTCTCGCCTTCGGTGCGCGTCAACACGGTGTGCCCGGGCTTCATCCAGACGCGCTGGCTGCTGGGCGGCATGGGCGAGGAGAACTACAACAAGATGAAGGCCGGCCAGGAAGCCTCCGCGCCGCTGCGCCAGGCCGGCACGCCCGAGCAGATGGCCGAGGCGGTCATGTTCTTCCTGACCAGCGCCTCGAACATCACCGGCGAGTTCCTGATCGTCGACGCCGGCATCCACCTCGCCAGCCTGCCGATGAAGGCACGCTGAGCGCGCCTTGGCGCGCTGAGCGGGCAGGGGCTGCCGGGCGTCAGCCCGGCAACTCGTGGCCGCGGCCGATGTTGCGGATGACCTCGGAGAGGTGCGGCTTCTCGGCCAGCAGGGCGCGGCGGTAGGCGTCGAGGCCGCGCAGGAGGGCGCCGTCGCGCTGCAGCAGCGTGTCGGCGAACTCGACCATGCGGGTGTTCGGCCAGCCGTGCTTGCGCAGGCCGAGCAGCTTCAGGAAGGCGGCTTCCTCGTCGCCCGGCGCGTGCTGGCACATCAGGATGGCCGCCGCCGCGGTCGAGCGCGAGATGCCGGCATGGCAATGCACCAGCACGTGGCCGTCGGGCCGCGCATGGACGCGCTCGCCGAACGCCAGGACCTGCTCGATGTGGCCCGGGGTGCAGGCCTCGAAGCCCGGGTATTCCGCCACGACGTCGTCGAAGCGGATCAACTCGTGCTCGATCCCGGCGAAATCGTCGAGCGCGGGCGGCCGCGGTTCGTGGGAATCGATGATCGACAGCACGTGGGTGACGCCGGCGGCGCAGTGTTGCGGCAACTCGGGGATGCCGCAGATGGTGACCTTGTGAGCAACGAGAGGCATGGCCGGGAGACTACACCAGCGCGCGGCTCATTTGCAGGCCGACCAGCAGCATGCCGACGAGGAAAACCAGCCGGAACTTCTCGGCCGGGATGCGCTGCCGCGCCTTCTGGCCGAGCCACACGCCGAGGAAGGTCGGGGCGATGGCGCCGATGCCGCCGGCGAGGTTCAGCGGCGTGAACGAGCCCTGCAGCGCCAGCGCCGCCATCAGGGCGCCGATGATGAACAGGAACATGATGCCCAGCGCCTGGACCAGCTCGTGGCGGTCCATCTCGAGCGACTGCATGTAGGGCAGGAACGGCACCGCCGCGACGCCGGTGACGCCGGCCACCGCGCCGCTCAGCACGCCGATCAGCGGGTTGGCCCAGCGCTCGGCCTGGCGTGACACGGCCGGGCGCCAGGCGGTGAGCGCCAGCAGGGCATAGACGACCAGCACGACCCCGACCCAGCCGGCGGCCTTGGGTGTGCCGAGCTTGCCGAACACCAGCGCGACGCCCAGCAGGGCGACCACCGAGCCGGCGGCCATGGTGCCGAAGCGGCGCATCAGCGGCCGGAAGCCGCCGCCGTAGATCGCCTGCCAGACGTTGCTCAGCATGGTCGGGATGACCATGATCGCCAGCGACGCCTCGAGCGGCAGGGCGAAGCTCAGGATGCCGAGCGCGACCGGTGGCAGGCCCATGCCCAGTGCGCCCTTGGCGATCCCCGCGACCACGAAGGCCACGATCACGACCGCGATGTCGAGGGCGGTCATGCGACCTCCGCGGCCAGCGCGTCGAACGCCTGCCAGAACTGGGCGCGCAGCGGGTCGGTCTCCATCATGACCTCGTGTAGCGCGCCCGCCACCGTGACCAGCCGGCCGTGGGGCAGGCGGGCGGCGGCCTTGGGGTGGCTGGTCGAATCGACCAGCGGATCGTCGCCGGCGCTGACCAGCACCAGGGGGATCGCGATCCGCTCGAGGTAGCCGGGCGCGGCGGCGGTGGTCATCGAGCGGGCGGCCTGGCGGGCCCAGCCCAGCGTCGGGCCGCCCAGCGCCAGCCGCGGATCGGCGGCGAACCACTGCTCGGTGAAGCGGTAGCGCCGCTGGTCGTGGGTCACGAAGTTGGCCTCGAACTCGCGGGCCAGCGCGACGAACGGGCCGGTGCCGAACAGGTAGCGCTCGTCGATCGCGGCGACTTCCGGCGTCACCATCAGGACCGAGCGCAGCATGGTCTCGCGCCGCAGCGCGGTCATCGGCGCGACCAGCACGCCGCCGGCGAACGGGCCCGGCCCGGCCTCGGCGAGGAACCGCATCGCGATGTGGGAGCCCATCGAGTGGGCGAGCACCAGCACCGGCCGCGGCGCGGCCGGCGCGACGACGCGGTCGAGGAACAGCGCCAGGTCGGCCACGTAGGTGTCGAAATGATCGATGTGCCCCTTGCCGCGGTCCGCCAGCGGACGGTCCGACAGGCCCTGGCCGCGCCAGTCCAGCGCGAACACCGAATAGCCACGGCCGAGCAGTTCCCCGACGACCTCGGTCGCGTACTTCTCGATGAACTCGCCGCGGCCGCCCAGCAGCACCACGCTGCCCCGGGCGGTGGTCCCGGGGGCGGTCCAGGCGGCCCAGCGCAGGCGGGCTCCCGGGGCGTCCAGGTAACCGCAGCGCTCGGGCGCCCGGTAGGTGGCGGCCAGTTCGGGGGGGACGGTGGCAGCCAGTGCGGTGGGATCGGTGTCGGTCACAATGGGGCGTTTTGGCGAAGGCGGCGTGCCGATGCCAGCACTGATTTGGGCATTTTGGCCATCATCGCGCACGCCGTCTTTACCGTTTCCTCGGGCATGCGGTATAGATTGGGCCGGTCGCCGCATCGGCTGCGAAGGGTCGCAGCCGAGGAAATCGGGCGCAAGGAAGCCTCCAAGAGGTCAGCCCACTGCATGGTCATCGGCTCGTCGCGTGAGCCGGTCCGGCAAGGTCCTTGCGTTGATGTCCATCATCAGCACGAGACATGCGACCGTCATCCCGACATCCAGCCCCTGCCTGCGGCGGCGCCCGGAGCGATCGCCAGTTCATGATGCGTAACGGCCTGGTTCTCCTGATCGTCTTCCTCTCCACGGTGCTGGGGTGGCGATCGTTCGACAGTACCGTCACCGCGGCGGACATCGAGGCGCCGCTGCACGGCGTCACCTATGCGCCCTGGGCCAAGGACCAGGACCCGCTGGAGGCGCGCGCCAGCGGCGTGTGGAGCTTCCTGCGCACCGCCTTCAGCGACGCGCCGCCGCCGCAGGTCAAGCCGCGCAAGGAGCAGATCGAGAAGGATTTCGCGCTGCTCAACGGCAAGGTGAAGTACGTCCGTACCTACCGCACGTCGGACGGCGGCGAGGTGATGCCCGAGATCGCCGCGCGCAACGGCATCAAGCTGGTGCCCGGCGCCTGGATCTACAGCGCCAACGAGGCCAAGCAGCAGTTCGGCCGCGAGGCCGGCGAGGTCAACGGCGAGGAGACCCGCGCCCTGATCCGCATGGCCAACCAGAACCCGAGCGTCGAGCGCGTGCTGGTCGGCAACGAGAACATCCTGCGCTGGGACGGCCAGAAGGACCTGCGCGACCCCAACGCGACCAGCCCGGCCCAGCTCATCCGCGAGATCCGCAACGTCAAGCGCAACGTCAAGGTGCCGGTCAGCACCGCCGAGCCGTGGCACGTCTGGCTGCACTATCCCGAGCTGGCGCGCGAGGTCGACTACCTCGCCGTCCACATCCTGCCCTACTGGGACGAGAAGTCCGACGAGTCGGCGCTCGACTACCTGAAGTCGCGCATCGCCATGCTGCGCCAGGCCTACCCGAACAAGAACATCATCGTCACCGAGGTCGGCTGGCCGTCGAACGGCGCCGAGCGCCGCAGCCCCGGCAGCGGCGTCGTCAAGGTCGCCAGCCCGGCCGAGCAGGCGCGCAACGTGCGCGACATGGTGGCGTGGCTGAGGTCGCAGAACATCGAGCACTTCGTGGTCGAGGCGATCGACCAGCCGTGGAAGAGCTACGACCTCGAGGGCAAGGCGGGCGGCTACTGGGGCCTGTGGAACGCCGACCGGCAGCAGAAGTTCGCGTGGAGCGGCCCGATCGAGACCTACCCGCAATGGTGGGCCGGCGCGGCGTGGTCGCTGGTGCTGGCGCTGCCGCTGATGCTGCTGTTCCTGTGGCGCTGGCCCGATCTCGGCCGGATCGGCCAGGTGTTCTTCTGCGGCCTCGCCGTGCTGTCGACCAGCGCGGTCGTCTACGGCGCGATCGTCGCCGCCGGCACCTACATGGTGATGTCGGAGATGGTGGGCTACGCCATCCTCGGCTTCTTCCTGGTGCTGAGCCTCGGCATGGCGCTGATCCAGGCGCTGGAGATGGCCGAGACGATCTGGCGCCGCCGCTGGCGCCGCGAGGCGCTGCCGGCCGCCGAGATGATCGCCCGCCAGCCGGCCGACCGGGTGTGGCCCAAGGTGTCGCTGCACCTCGCGATCTGCAACGAGCCGCCGGCGATGGTCTGCCAGACCCTCGATTCGCTGGCCCAGCTCGACTACCCGGACTTCGAGGTCATCGTCATCGACAACAACACCAAGGACCCGGCGGTCTGGCGGCCGGTCCAGGACTACTGCACGCAGCTTGGCGAGCGCTTCCGCTTCTTCCACTTCGACGTGATGAAGGGCTTCAAGGCGGGCGCCCTGAACTACGTGCTCGAGCAGACCGCGCCGGACGCCAAGGTGATCGGCGTCATCGACAGCGACTACATGGTGCGGCCGGACTGGCTGAAGGCGCTGGTGCCGTACTTCGACGATCCCAAGATCGCCTACGTGCAGGCGCCGCAGGACCACCGCGACTGGCGCGGCGACCGGTTCAAGGAGATGCTGAACTGGGAGTATGCCGGCTTCTTCGACATCGGCATGTGCCTGCGCAACGAGTACGACGCCATCATCCAGCACGGCACCATGACGCTGGTCCGCCGCGACTGCATGACCGAGATGGACGGCTGGGCGACCTGGTGCATCACCGAGGATACCGAGCTCGGCCTGCGCCTGATGGAGAAGGGCTACGGCGCGATGTACAGCCGCGAGCGCTTCGGCCACGGCCTGACGCCCGACCACTTCGCCGGCTACAAGAAGCAGCGCTTCCGCTGGGCCTACGGCGCCATGCAGATCATGAAGGCGCACGCCGGCAAGATGCTGTCGAACGAGACCAAGCTGACCTTCTGGCAGAAGTACCACTTCGTCGCCGGCTGGCTGCCGTGGTTCGCCGACGCGCTGAACCTGATCTTCACCTGGGCCGGCCTTGCCTGGCTGGCCGCCGTGCTGGTGCCGCCGCTGTTCGGCCTCAAGCCGGTCGGCCTGCCGCCGGCCGAGTTCATCCTGCCGACGATCGGCATCTTCGTGTTCAAGCTGTTGTACTCGTTCGGGCTGTACTTCGACCGCGTGCGCTGCACCTTCCGCCAGAGCGTCGGCGCGTCGCTGGCCGGCCTGGCGCTGACCTACACGGTCGGCCGCGCCGTGATCTACGGCCTGGCGACCAGCCGGCTGCCGTTCATGCGCACCCCCAAGATGGACGAGCGCGCGACGCTCGGCATGGCGCTCGGCATGGCCCGCGGCGAGGCCATCCTGACGGTGCTGCTGTGGCTGGGCGCGATCGTGCTGTGGTCGACCCTGGGCGCGATCAACCCCGAGGCCCGGCTGTGGGCGCTGTTCATGGTCGTGCAGTCGCTGCCCTACGCCGCGGCGGTCTACGTTTCGCTGGTCAATGCGCTGGAGCAGATGCGGCATGCGCGGGCGGTCTACGAGGCCCCGCCGCCGCCGTCGGTGACCGGCCCGGCGATGCAGCCAGCGCAGTAGCTAACCACAGGACCCGGCTGGTACATTGCCCGGATGCGTTCGGTCGAACCCGCCGGCACGGCCCTTTTCCTGAAGCGTTGGCTCCGCCGGCCTTTCGCCACCGGCGCGGTGATGCCCAGCGGCCGCCTTCTGGCCGAGGCGATGGCCCAGACCGCCTGCGCCGAGATCGCCAACCGTCCCGGCTACGTCGTCGAACTGGGCGCCGGCACTGGCGAGGTCACCAAGGCGCTGCTGGCGGCCGGGCTGCCGCCCGAGCGGCTGGTCCTGGTCGAGCGCGACCCCGAGTTCGCGACCTTCCTGCGACGCCACTTCCACGGCCCGCGCACCGTCGAGGGCGATGCCGCCCGCCTGCCGCGCCTGCTCGAGGAACACGGCGTCGCCCCGGTGGCGACCGTGGTGTCGAGCCTGCCGCTGCTGTCCCTGCCGGCCGACGTGGTGCACGGCATCGTCACCGGCGTGTTCGAGGCGCTGCCGCGCGGCGGCGCGCTGGTCCAGTTCACCTACGGCCCGACGCCGCCGGTACCGCGCGCGCTCCGCCAGCACTTCCGCCTGATCGGCGAGCACGGGCCGCGGATCTGGCGCAACGTGCCGCCGGCCGTCGTCTGGACCTTCCGCAGGCCGCGGCAGTGAGCGAATTCCGGTTCGACGACACGCTGCGCGACGCCATCGCCCAGCGGCTGGGCCGGTTCGACCTGCGTCGCCGCGCCGATGCCGGCGGTCTGAAGCGGGCCGCCGTCGCGGTCGTCGTGGTCGAGGGCGAGCGGCCGGACGAGGCGGCGTTCCTGCTCACCAAGCGCACGCCGCGGCTGCGCGCCCATGGCGGCCAGTGGGCGCTGCCCGGCGGGCGCGTCGATGCCGGCGAGACGATCGAGCAGACGGCGTTGCGCGAACTCCACGAGGAGCTGGGCATCCTCGCCTCGACCGACGACGTGCTGGGCACGCTCGACGACTACCCGACCCGCTCCGGCTACCTGATCGCGCCGGTCGTGGTGTGGTCGCCGGGCGTGACCATGACGCCCAACCCCGACGAGGTGGCGGCGGCCTACCGGATCGGCTGC
>JAIUOX010000149.1 GCA_020160955.1 Pseudomonadota bacterium | reverse complement strand
GTTCACCGGCCAGTTCATCTTCCTGTTCTTCGCCATGCAGGCCGGCCTGCCGCCCGGCCTGACCTCGGTGCTGGTCCAGCTGCAGGGACCGCTGACCGTGGTGCTGGCGGCGCTGCTGCTGCGCGAGCACGCCACGCGCGGCCAGTGGCTGGGCCTCGCCGTCGCGGCGGTGGGCGTGCTGGTGATCACCCGCTCGGTCGAGGGCAGCGTCAGCGTCGTGGCGGTCGCCCTGGCGCTGCTGTCGGCGCTGACCTGGGCGGCCGGCAACCTGTTCTTCCGCTCGGCGCGCGGCGTGTCGATGTTCGCCGTGACGGTGTGGGCGAGCCTGCTGCCGCCGCTGCCGCTCGGCATCGCCGCGCTGGTGCTCGACGGGCCGACGGCGCTGCTGGCGCCCGTGCTCAGCCCGACGCTCAGCGGCTGGGGCGTGCTGTTCTACACCGCCGTGCCGGTGATGTGGCTGGGCTACCTGATCTGGGGCACGTTGCTGCGCACCTATCCGGCCGCCAAGGTCGGCCCGATCTCGCTGCTGGTGCCGTGCGCGGCGCTCGGCTTCTCGGCGGTGCTGACCGGCGAGCCGGTCGGCGGTCTCCGCTTGGTCGGCGTCGTCATCGTGCTGGGCGGCGTCGCGACGGGGCTGTTCGCCTCGGCGCGGCGGATGAGATGAAATCGTGGAGGCCGCACAGAAGGCTCCGTATTAAACACCAAACCGTTTGTATACCGTTTGACAATTCGTTTAGAGCGTTATAAATAACGCCCATCAGTTTGGAGAGCATGATGTCAAACGGTTTCAATTCGTTATCCCAATCGGCTGCATGGCGTGTTTTGGTAGAGGCCGCAAAACAGGGCGCAACGGACTCGGGCTACAAACTGAGTCGCGTGCCGGGGCGTGGTCTCTCGAATGTCTGGAACTTGCAAAAAGGGGGAAAGACCCAGATCGCCTCCATTCGCACTACGCGCGACCTGTGGTTTGCCTTTCCTCCGTTGGAGGGCGGCAAGAAATGGAAGACCCTCGACGACGTTGATCAAGTCATCGTGGCTTCTGTGGACCAGAAGGAAAATCCCAAGAACATTGAAGTCTACATGTTTCCAGCCAGTGAAGTGCGGGATCGCTTCAAGGCCGCCTACGCCGCCCGAGCCAAGGACGGGCAAGTACTCAGGGATGGATTCGGAATGTGGGTGGCACTCCACAAGGACCAGCGTGGCATTGCGGCAAGTATCGGATCAGGACTCGCCGACCGCTACAAGCCTGTGGGCATCTACCCTATCGACGATCTACTCGCCGCACGATTCGATGAAGTACTCGTGGAGCAAGATGCCTCGGATGATGAATCCGAGGCGGCGGAAAAGCCTGCTTTTGAGACGATCGCAGAGGTAATGGCTTGGGCCCGCGCGCAGGTTGCTGCACTAGCGGGTGTTCGGGTCGAAGCGGTGAAGCTCGACCTCAAAGTCGAATACTAGGTTGCGACATGGAAACCTCTGGTTCAGGGGGTACATCCCTTCCTGCACCAGAGGGTGGTGTTCATCCAATCTTCTGCAGCCCGCACCACTCCGCGATGAACAGCGCGGTCGACTGGGTGATCTTGCGGATCGATTCCAGGTTCACGCGCTCGTCGAAGCCGTGGATGTCGTCGGACTGCGGGCCGTAGACCAGCGCCGGGATGCCGGCGTAGAGGCCGAAGAAGCGGTTGTCGGCGGTGCCGGTCGAGGTCTTGTCCTCGAGCGCGCTGCCGAACACCGTCTTGTGCGCCTCGGCCAGCACGGCCCGCACGTGCTCGTGGTTCTTGAGCACGAACGGCTCGGCCTGGAAGCCTTCCCACGTCACGGTCGGCGGGTTGTTGCCGAGGAACGGGTCGCGCGCCGCGGCGGTGCGGACGAGGTCCTCGATCTCCTGCCGGGCCTCCTTCAGCGTCTGCGACGGCAACACGCCGACGCGCATGTCGAAGGTGCACCACGCCGGGACCGAGCTGGCCCAGTCGCCGCCGGCGATCTTGCCGACGTTGAAGTTCACCGGGTGGTGGTGGTCGCAGAAGTGCTTGTCGTGCGCCTTCTTCTCGTTCCACTTCTTCTCCAGCTCGCGCAGCTGCTGGATCAGGCGGAACGCCGACTCGATGGCGTTGGAGCCGGCGTCGGCCTTGTAGACGTGGACCGGGTGGCCGGTGACCTTGACCTGGAACCACATCACGCCGACCTGGGCGATCGTCAGCACGCCGGCCGACGGCTCGGGGATCAGCGCGGCGTCGGCGCGGTAGCCGCGCTGCAGGCAGGCCAGCGCGCCGTTGCCGGTGCATTCTTCCTCGACCACCGACTGCTGGTAGACGTCGGCCGCCGGCTGCCAGCCGAGCGCCCGCAACGCGCGCAGCGCGTAGAGGTTCAGGATGATGCCGGCCTTCATGTCGCCGGCGCCGCGGCCGTACATCCAGCCGTCCTTGATCGCCGGCTCGAACGGGTTGCGGCTCCACATCTCGTGCGGCCCCTCGGGCACGACATCGATGTGGCCGTTGAGGATCAGCGACTTGCCCTTGGGGCTGTTGGGCCGCCACGCGCCGACCACGTTCCACGCGTCGTCGTAGTCGACGCTGTGCGGCGAGTAGCCGGGCAGGTGCTTGAGGTCGTCGATCTTGATCTGCCAGCGATCGACCGACAGGCCGTCTTCCTTGAACAGGCGGGCCATCATGTCCTGCGCCGGCGCCTCGCGGAACCGCGTCGAGGGGATCTTCACGAGGTCGGCCAGCACCTTGGTCTGGTCGTCGAACTGACGATCGACCTCGTTCATGATTTGCGTTTTCACGGATGAATCGAGCATGCGCGGACTTTGGCGCAGCGCCACAGGCGCGTCTATAGTCGGGCCGGAGGAAACGAAACGATGTACCCTGGCAAGTACGCGCAGACCCAGCCCGATCACCCCGCGGTCATCATGGCGGGCAGCGGCGAGACCATCACCTACGGCGAACTCGAGGCCCGCAGCAACCGGCTGGCACACCTGCTGCGCCGGCACGGGCTGAAGCGGCTCGACCACTACGCCATCTTCATGGAGAACAACGCCGCCTACGTGCCGTGCTGCGCCGCCGGCGAGCGGTCGGGCCTGTACTACACCTGCGTGAACTCGTTCCTGACGGCCGAGGAACTGGCCTACATCCTGACCAACAGCCAGTCGAAGGTGCTGATCACCTCGCAGGCCAAGCGCGAGATCGCGCTGGAGGCGGTCAAGGCCTGCCCGGCCATCGAGCTGGTGCTGGTCGTCGACGGGCCCGGCGACGGCGCCCGGGTGATGAACCTCGAGGCGGCGACGGCCGGCCTGCCGGCGACGCCGATCGCCGACGAGGCGGTCGGCACCGCGATGCTCTACTCGTCCGGCACGACCGGCCGCCCCAAGGGCATCCTGCGGCCGCTGCCGGACCTGCCGCCGACCGAGAAGCTGCCGCTGTTCGGCTTCCTGTCCAAGCTCTGGCACTACCGCGAGGGCATGATCTACCTGTCGCCGGCGCCGCTCTACCACTCGGCACCGCAGGCCGCCGTCAACCTGACGATCGCCGTCGGCGGCACCGTGATCATCATGGAGAAGTTCGACCCCGAGCATTACCTGCAGCTGGTCGAGACGTACCGGGTGACGCACAGCCAGCTGGTGCCGACCATGCTGTCGCGGCTGCTCAAGCTGCCCGAGGCGACGCGCAAGAAGTACGACTTGTCGTCGCTCGAGATCGCGATCCACGCCGCCGCGCCCTGCCCGGTGCAGGTCAAGGAGCAGATGATCGCCTGGTGGGGCCCGATCATCCACGAGTACTACGGCGCGACCGAAGGGCTGGGCTTCACCGCCTGCAACTCCGAGGAATGGCTGTCGCACAAGGGCACGGTCGGCCGCGTCCTGCTGGGCAAGCTGCACGTGCTGGACGACGAGATGAAGCCGGTGCCGGCCGGCACGCCGGGCACGCTGTGGTTCGAGACGGCGACGCCGTTCGAGTACTTCAACGACCCGCAGAAGACCAAGGAGGCCCGCTCGGCCGACAACGCCCTCAGCACCGTGGGCGACGTCGGCTACGTCGACGCCGACGGCTACCTGTACCTGACCGACCGCGCGACCTTCATGATCATCTCGGGCGGCGTGAACATCTACCCGCAGGAATGCGAGAACCTGCTGATCACCCACCCCAAGGTCGCCGACGCGGCGGTGTTCGGCGTGCCCAACGCCGACCTCGGCGAGGAAGTGAAGGCGGTGGTGCAGCTGATGCCCGGCGTTCCGGCGGCGCAGGAAACGGTCGACGAGCTGCTGGCCTTCTGCGGCCAGCACCTGTCGCGCCAGAAGGTGCCGCGCTCGATCGACTTCGAGGCCGAGCTGCCGCGCCTGCCGACCGGCAAGCTGTACAAGCGCCTGCTGCGCGACCGCTACTGGGGCAACAAGACCAGCCGGATTGTATGACATGGCGCGGCGCAAGGTCCCCCTGCAGCGCTGGAAAGAGGTACGCGACAAAGACCGCGAGAAAAAACCTGCAAACCCGGCCTCCTCAGTCCAGGTGATTGAAAGGCTGCCATCCATGGAGTTGAGCAAGACTATTGCTCTTTGGCGCAATGCGTTGGCAGCGCTGGCAGACCCGCGAAAGCGCGACTCGCACGGCTACGCACAACGTGTCGTGTCAGCCGTTGGAGCGGAGTGGGAAAGACGCACCCAAGCTCACCTGGATGAAGCCTTTCCCTGGCCTTCGACAGAAGCACCTGGCGGCGACGGCGGACTGAATTCCTCGACCTGGTATGAGCACGGCGTTCTGGTCTTCATGCAGTACCGGGTTGGCTCCAACGCCGACGCCTCATCCGGGGTAAGGCAAAGAATTCTGAGAGAAGTCTTCGAGGGTCCCATACCGCCGGCTTTTCCGCGTGAGTACCTCAAGCAGTGGGGAGCACCGCGGTCCGCTCAAAGACTGGAAAAGATGGCGAAGGCAATTGCAGCCTTTACTCGCAATGCCAAGAGGCGGCGCAACGCTTCCATGGATACGGCAATCAACGACTGGGAAACTGACCTGGAGTTCCTCTACCAGGAATTCTACGTCGGTCTCTTCAGGTTTGCCTGGCCTTCGTCGGACTAGATCCCCCGGAGCAACCTAGCTGAAGGCCAGCCGGCGCGCCCGGCGCTGCGAGCGCGACAGCATCGCCGCCGGGACCAGCGCGATCAAGGCGACGATGCCGACCACCACGAAGGTGTCGGAGAAGGCCATCTCCTGGGCGCTGATGTTCAGGATCGTGCCGAGGTATTCCAGCGCCCCGGCCTTCTGCTGCTGGAACGGCAGGCCCGAGCGCTGCAGCAGCTGCTGGACCTGGTGCAGCAGCCGCTCGGTTGTCTTGTTGTCCCAGCCCTGGGTCGCGGTCAGGGCGTCGGCGTGGAAGCGGGTCCGCACCTCGAAGAAGGCGACCATCAGGTTGATGCCGAAGGCGCCGCCGAGCTGGCGCATGAAGTTGGCGACGCCCGAGCCCTGGCGGACCTTGTCGGGCGGCAGCGCCTTCAGCGACGAGGCGTTGAGGCTGGGATTGATCAGGCCGAGGCCGAGCCGCGACACCATGATCATGGCGACCAGCGTCCAGAAGGTCGTGTCGATGTCGGCCACGGTCATCCACGCGAAGCCCAGCGCGAACAGCAGCAGCCCGACGATGATCATCGCCGAGGCCGGGAAGGCGTCGCTCAAGCGCCCGGCCAGCGGGAAGATGAAGGCCAGCATGATGCCCGCCGGCATCATCATCAGCCCGGCCAGCAGCGGCGTGAAGCCGATGATGGTCTGCACGAACACCGGGATGATGTAGGTCGAGCCCATCATGCCGGCGCCGAAGATGAAGGCGATCATCGCGGCGGCCGAGAACTCGATGTTCTTGAAGATGCGCACGTCGAGCATGGCGCGCGGTGTGTGCAGTTCCCACAGCACGAAGGCCACCGAGGCCAGCGTGCCGACCGTCAGCCGCAGCACGATGGTGTCGGAGAACCAGCCCTCGCGCTGGCCGTCGGCGATGCCGGTCATCAGGCCGAGCAGCGCCACGCAGAGCAGGCCGAAGCCCAGCCAGTCGAACGGCGGGATCTCGCGCGGGATGCGGCGGGTCGGCATGAAGAACAGGCCGAGCACGGCGGCGATGACGCAGAACGGCAGCGAGATGAAGAACACGTAGCGCCACGAGAAGTACTCGATCATCAGGCCGCCCAGCGTCGGCCCGATCGCCGGCGCGAACACCACGCCCAGCCCGAACACGCCCATCGCGCTGCCGCGCCGCTCGGGCGGGAACACCGTGAAGATCGTCGCCATGACCAGCGGCTGCGCCACGCCGGCGCTGAAGCCCTGCAGGATGCGGGCGAGGATCAGCGAGTCCTCGGTCGGCGCCGTGCCGCCCATCACCGCGCCCAGCGAGAAGGTGCAGAGCGCGGTCACGAACACCCGGCGCTCGCCGAAGATGCCGGTCAGCCAGGCGTTGATCAGCATGCCGGCGGTCATCGTCGCCATGTAGGCCGACGACATCCACTGCGCCTTGTCCTGGCCGATGCCGAAGGCGCCCATCACGTCGGGCACCGCGACATTCACCGTGGTCATGGCCAGCACCATCGAGACCACGCCGACCATGCCGGAAATCGTCACCAGCCAGCGATAGGACGGTCCGTAGCGTTCGCTGAGGACCTGCGCCGTCTGGATGACGGGGCTAGCGGACGTCAATTTCGACTTCGACCATCATGCCCGGCGTCAGCGGCTTGGGCATCTCGACCATGTCGATCTTGACCGGCAGGCGCTGGGTGATCTTGGTGAAGTTGCCGGACGGGTTGGGCGTCGGCAGCAGCGCGAAGCGCGCCGTCGTGGCGCTGCCGATGCGCGCCACCTTGCCGACGAACTTCTCGTTGGGATAGGCGTCGACCGTGACCAGCACCGGCTGGCCGAGCTTGAGCCGGCCGACCTGGGTCTCCTTGATGTTGGCCTCGACCCATACCTCGTTGGGATTGTGCAGCAGCAGGATGCGCTGGCCCGACTGCACGTACTCGCCGGGCAGCACGAAGGTGCGGTCGATCACGGCCGGGATCGGGCTCTTGATGGTGCGATCGTCGACGTCGACCTGCTGCTGGTGCATCTGGGCCGCGAGGTTGGCGACCTGGTGGTCGAGCGCGGCGATCTGGGCATCGATCACGGTGATCTTGTCCTGGTCGATGCGGGCTTCCTCGAGGCTGCCCTTGGCCTGCTCGTGCTCGGCGCGCGCCTGCTGCAGCTGGCTCTCCAGCTTCTCGACCGCCGACTGGGCGACCTGCAGCGTGCGCTCGTTGGCGACGCGGCGCTCGAACAGCGACCACTGGCGCTCCAGCTCGCCCTTGGCGAAGTCGAGGTCCGACTTCATGGCGGCCAGTGCCTTCTCGCGCGCCTGCACCGCCGAGGCACGGGTCCGCGAGATCGCCTCGGTCTGGGCCAGCGCCAGCCGGCGTTCGGCGCGCAGCCGCGTGCGCTCGGCGCGGACGCCCTCGATCTGGGCCTTGAGCGCGTCGGCGCGCAGCTGGGCGGCGCGGTCGTCGATCCGGGCGACGATGTCGCCGGCGGCGACGCGCTTGCCTTCCAGCGCCGGCATCTCGACCACCCAGCCGTCGGCGCGGCTGGAGATCGTGACCACGTCGGCGGTGACCCGCGCGTCGTACTCGTAGATGTGGGTCAGCCGGAGGTAGAGCTCGCGTCCGCCCCAGGCGAGGGCCAGCAGGACGACGGCGAGAATGGCGAAGGTGCGCGGCCCGAGCGGCAGGCGGAGGCGGCGGATCAGCGGCGGCCGCAGCCGCGGGGCCGAGACGGCGGGCGTGGCAGGGGTCGCGGCCGGACCGGACGGGGTGGCCACGCTCCGGGCCACGGAGGGAGATACCGTCTGGTCCACGTCGGGGTTACCGGGCGAGCGGCCGGAAGAACTTCATCGAAAAATCATAGGACGGAAACATTCCTTCCACCATCGGCGCGGACAGCATGCAGAATCGCTTCCCACGCATGCCGGGCTCTCGACTGGCGGCCCCGGCGGCTTGCCAACCGGGCGCGGTCGCGGGACGCTCGGGCCTGCACGGGCGGTGCCAGCCGCCCCACCCGCCAAAACATTTCGGGAACGCCCACCATGCCTGACGCCTCTCTCGGTTCCAGCCCGCGCCGGCTCGATGTCGCCATCGTCGGCGGCGGCCTGGCCGGCCTCTACGCGATTCATCGCCTGCGCAAATTGGGCCTGTCGGTGCGGGCCTACGAGCAGGGCTCGGGGATCGGCGGGACCTGGTTCTGGAACCGCTACCCGGGGGCGCGCTGCGACGTCGAGAGCCTCGAGTACTCCTACAGCTTCTCGGAGGAGCTGCAGCAGGAGTGGAAGTGGCCGGAGCGCTACGGCACCCAGCCGGAGATCCTGAAGTACATCAACCACGTCGCCGACCGCTTCGACCTGCGCCGCGACGTCCAGCTCGACACCCGCATCGAGACGGCGACCTTCGACCGCGCCACCAACCTCTGGACCCTGAAGACCCGCGCCGGCGAGACCATCGAGGCGCGCTTCGTCGTCATGGCGGCCGGCAACCTGTCGACGCCGCGCCTGCCCGACTTCAAGGGCCTGAAGAGCTTCAAGGGCAAGTGGTACCACTCCGGCCTGTGGCCGCACGAGGGGGTCGACTTCAGCGGCCAGCGCGTCGGCGTGATCGGCACCGGCTCGTCGGGCGTGCAGATGATCCCGATCATCGCCCGGCAGGCCCGCCACCTCACCGTCTTCCAGCGCACCGCCAACTTCAGCCTGCCGGCGCGCAACGCGCCGATGGAGACCGAGCGCGAGCGCCGCCACAAGGCCAACTACCGCGAGCGCCGGATCTCGGCCTACGACACGCCGTTCGCGATCGGCGGCCATCCGCGGCCGACCCGCTCGGCGCTCGAGGTGTCCGACGACGAGCGCAACCGGGCCTACGAGTCGAAGTGGCAGGAGGGCGGCAGCATCAGCTACCTCTATGCCTACACCGACCTGCTGGTGAACAAGCAGTCGAACGACACCGCGTCCGAGTTCGTGCGCAACAAGATCCGCGCCACAGTGAAGGACCCGCGCACCGCCGAGCTGCTGGCGCCCAAGGACCACCCGATCGGGACCAAGCGGCTGTGCCTCGATACCAACTACTACGAGACCTACAACCGGCCGAACGTCAGCCTGGTCGACGTGCGCTCCGACCCGATCGCCGAGATCACCGAAACGGGCCTCCGGACCGAGGGCGGCCAGTCTTTCGAGCTCGACGCCATCGTGTTCGCCACCGGGTTCGACGCCATGACCGGCGCGCTGCGCGAGATCGACATCCGCGCCCGGAACGACCAGGCGGGCGGCGGCGAGGTCAGCCTGCGCGACCACTGGGCCGGCGGGCCGCTCACCTACCTCGGCCTGATGGTGTCGGGCTTTCCCAACATGTTCATCGTCACCGGGCCGGGCAGCCCGGGCGTGAAGACGCAGATGATCGCCTCGATCGAGCAGCACGTCGACTGGATCGCCGACTGCCTCGACCACCTCGCGCAGAACGGGCTGGACCGCATCGAGCCGACGCCGGAGGCCGAGCAGGCCTGGGTCGAGCACGTCAACCAGGTGGCCGACAGCACGCTCTACCCGCTGGCCAACAGCTGGTACGTCGGCGCCAACATCCCCGGCAAGCCGCGGGTCTTCATGCCCTATGTCGGCGGCTTCGACCGCTACAAGAAGCACAGCGAGGCGATCGCCGCGAAGGGCTACGAGGGCTTCGCGCTCGGCCGGACGGCGGCGGGCCAGCGGCAGGCAGCGGAGTAGCCTGAAAAAGGTCCCTCGCTGCGCTCGGGATGACAGTCCTTTTCCTGTCATCCCGAGCGCCGCTTCTTGTCATCCCGAGCGCAGCGAGGGACCTTTCGGGCTGCAATAAGACTCGCCAGCAGCCGGCGCACCGCCTATGTCAGCCGCCGCCATGGAGACGTTGCGCACGCTCGAGGCCCTCGAACGGGAGGGGCTGGTCCCGGCCGACCCGCGGCTCGCGGCGGCGGCCGAGGCGATGGCGATCGCACTGACGCCGGAGATGCTGGGGCTGATCCGGCGCGACGACCCGGCCGACCCGATCGCCCGCCAGTTCGTGCCGAGCGTCGCCGAGACCGAGATCGCCCAAGGCGAGCTGGCCGACCCGATCGGCGACGAGGCGCGCTCGCCGGTCAAGGGCATCGTCCATCGCTACCCCGACCGCGTGCTGCTCAAGCCGTTGCACGCCTGCCCGGTCTACTGCCGGTTCTGCTTTCGGCGCGAGAAGGTCGGGCCAGGCGGCGACGCGCTGTCGACCGACGAGATGGCCGCCGCCATCGCCTACATCCGCGCGCGGCCGGAGATCTGGGAAGTCATCCTGACCGGCGGCGACCCGCTGATGCTGGCGCCGCGCCGGCTGGCCGACCTGCTGGCCGCGCTGGACGCGATCGACCATGTCGGCGTGATCCGCCTGCACAGCCGGGTGCCGATCGTCGATCCCAGCCGCGTCGGCGATGGGCTGGTCGAGGCGCTCAGGCCGCGCCGTGCCGCGCGCTGGCTGGCCGTGCATTGCAACCACCCGCGCGAACTGGCGCCGGCGGCGCGCGCCGCGCTGGCCCGGCTGGCCGAGGCCGGCCTGCCGCTGCTCGGCCAGACCGTGCTGCTGGCCGGCGTCAACGACGACCCCGACACGCTCGACGCCCTGATGCGGGCGCTGGTGACGGCGCGGGTCAAGCCCTACTACCTGCACCATCCCGACCTGGTGCGCGGCACCGGCCATTTCCGGGTGTCGATCGAGAAGGGCCAGGCGCTGATGCGGGCGCTGCGCGGCCGGCTGAGCGGCCTGGCGCAGCCGACCTATGTGCTCGACGTGCCGGGCGGCCACGGCAAGGTGCCGATCGGCCCGGGCTACCTCGGCGACGATCCCGGCGCGGCAGGGCCGGACGGTCTCGTGGTGCGGGACCCGTTCGGCGGCGAGCACCGCTACCCGGGCTGACCCCCGCCGGGACGCCGCCTACTGGCGCGAGAGGTCGAGCGCCGCCTCGCCCACCGCGCCGGGCGCCTCGACGACGCAGCCGATCTCGACCGCGCCGGCCTTCTCGAAATGCAGGGTGAGCGACAGCCGGCTGCCGGTCGGCAGCGGCGCCGACACGCCGCCCAGCAGCACGTGGTAGCCGCGCGGCCTGAGGTCGCGCGATTCGCCACCCGGCAGGGCGAGGCCGTTGGGCAGCGGCCGCATCTCGATGTTCGGGCCGACCACCTTGATGCCGCACAGCTCGGCCGTGGTGGCCTGCTTGCTCTCGACGCGGACCAGCCGGTCGCCCGTGGTCCCGGTGTTGATGATCGACAGGAAGGCACCCGCCACGCCCGGCACGTCGGCCGAGGCCCGCGCCCACGGCTTGCGGAACTCGATCGCTCCCAGCGTGGCCGCCGGCGGCGACGGCGCCTCGGCCGGCTTTTCCTTGCGCTTGAACCAATTCATCGCGGCGACCGCTCCATTAGAATTTCTTTCAACTGCACCGGTTCGCGCCGTTCGTCCAGCCCGCGCGGCGACCGGCCGCGCCATGAACCGAACTGGGGCTCCCGGCGCGACCGCCTCAGCGACGGCCGACCGCGGCGATTGCCGTCCGGCTGGCGCGCGACTGCGGCGCGCTCAGCTCCTCGACCAGCCATTCCTCGAACGCCTTGGTCTTGGGCCGCGTCGCGGTGGCCGGCGGGCAGACGAACCACCACGCCTTGCCCGAGTCGACGATCTGCGGAAACGGCTGGAACAGCCGGCCCGACGCCAGCTCCTCGCGGAACAGCTGCGGTGGCCCGACCGCGACGCCGGCGCCCTCCATCGCCGCCTCGACGGCGATCATCGTCGAGTCGAAGGTCAGCACGCGCTTGGGCTTGAAGTCGCCCATGCCGACCGCGCGCAGCCAGATCGAC
>JAIUOX010000148.1 GCA_020160955.1 Pseudomonadota bacterium | reverse complement strand
GGCGTGGTGTCGCGCCAGCCGGTGTTCAACGTCGCCCTGCCAGTGTGGCGCGACGGCCAGCTGCGCTGGCTGCTGCGCCTGGCCCTGGTACCCGAGGACCTGCGCGTCCTGCTCGAGGGCCAGGCGCTGCCGGCGCGCTGGTCGGCGCTGGTGTGGGACGGCAAGGGCACGATCATGGCCTCGAGCCGGGACCATGCCGGGCTGGTCGCCACGCCGGCTCCCGCCGGGTTCCGCGGCCTCGCCGCCGGCCAGGTCCACCGCGTCACCGAGGCCGGCGGCCAGCGCGTGCTGATCGCCGTGGCCCGCAGCGCGTTCGGCCCGTGGACCACCGCGGTCGTCGTGCCGGCCGAGCTGGTCGATCGCCAGCTCGTCGAGTCGCTGCTGTTCTGGGGCCTCTGCACCGTCGCCATGCTGGGCCTCGCGATCGGGCTGGCGATCCTGTTCGGCCGGGCGCTGACCCGGCCGCTGGCGGCGGTGACGGCGGCGGCCGGGGCGCTGGGGCGGGGCGAGGCCTTCGTGTTGCCCGGCTCGTCGATCCGCGAGGTCGACGCGGTCGGCGACGCGCTGCAGCAGGCGCGTCGCGACCTCGATGCCGGCTCGGCCGCCCTGCGGCGCAGCGAGGAGCAGATGCGGACCGCCGCCGAGGCGGCGCGCTTCGGCGTCCACGAGTACGACGTGGCGACTGACCGCACGCTGCGGTCGCCGCAGTTCCTCGCGATCCTCGGGGCCACCGCCGCGGACTCGACCGCGACCTTCGAGGGCGGGCTCGACTTCGTCCATCCCGACGACCGGGCCGCCACCGGCGAGGCCAAGCGCGCGATCCTGTCCGGCGTCGGCGAGGACTACCAGCTCGGCTACCGCATCGTGCGGCGCGACGGGACGGTGCGCTGGGTGATGGATCGCGGCCGTGTGATCCGCGACGGCTTTGGCTGCGCGCTGCGCGTGGTCGGCGTGGTGCTCGACATCACCGACCTCAAGGAGGCCGAGCAGCGCCAGCGCCTGCTGTTCGACGAGCTCAGCCACCGGGTCAAGAACACGCTGGCGATCGTGCAGGCGCTGGCCCAGCAGACGCTGCGCACGCGGCCCACGCCGGACGACTTCGCCGCCGCCTTCTCCGACCGGCTGGGCGCGCTGGCGCGCGCGCACAACCTCTTGACCGAGCATGCCTGGCGCGGCGCCGCGCTCGGAGACTTGGTACGCGGCGCGCTGTCGGCGTTCCTCGACGAGGGACGCCGCATCGACATCGGCGGCGACGACGTCACCATCCCGGCCAGTGCGGCGATCACGCTGGGCCTCGTCATGCACGAGCTGGCGACCAACGCCTCGAAGTACGGCGCGCTGTCGGTGCCGGCCGGCCAGCTGGCGGTGCGCTGGACGGTAACCGCCAGCGCAGCCGGCCGGGCCATCGACCTGTGCTGGACGGAGTCGGGCGGCCCGCCGGTGACGCCGCCGTCGCGCGGCGGCTTCGGCTCGCGCCTGCTGGCCGGCAGCGCCCAGCAGCTCGGCGGCACGTTCGAGCCCGACTACGCGCCCGCCGGCTTCCGCGGCCGGCTGCGCTTCACCGTGGCGATGGCCGACTGAAGCGGCCGCTCAGAAGCGCATCGACAGGCGGCCACTGAACACGTGCACCGGGCCGCGCTGGGCGTTGTAGGCGGGGTTGCCGAGGAACTGGTAGTCGGCGCTGGCGACCACGCCCTTCACCACCTGCAGCGCGTAGTACGTCTCGAACACGTTCTCCGAGGTGTAGGCCGGCAACTGGCCGTCGCCGACCAGCACGCCGAGGCCGCCCGCGGCGAGGAAGCCGCTGTGCGGCGCCGAGATGTTGTTGATCGAGCCGGCGATGCCGACCCGGTCGTCGGGCCGGCCCCACGCCGTGCCCTTGATCGACAGGCCGAGCGACAGGCTGCGGTCGATGTCGGTGAAGGCGCCGATCTCGCTGCGACCGTCGTTCCACGAGAAGCGGCCGAACAAGGCGATGTCGTCGGCCAGTTCCTGCTGCAGGTTGAAGTAGAAGCCGTACTTGGTGCGGGTCTGGCGCGTCCAGGCGATGGTGTCGTTGGCGGTGGCGCCCGGGATCGTCGCGGCCCACTGGATGGCCTGGTCGTAGGAGCCGGCGAAGGTGCTGGTGAGCCAGCTGCCGAAGCGCAGCGCGCCCGGCTTCTGGAACGGCCGGAAGCGCAGCTCCAGTTCGCCGACGTAGCCGCCGCGCGCGAACAGGTTCATGTCGAAGGTGTTCGCGTTCGGCTGGTCGCCGACCAGGTAGTAGCCGGCGCGCACCGCCCAGTCCGGCTGGTTGAGCTCGGCGGTCAGGCCCCAGGTCAGGCCAAGCCGGTCGGCCGGGTAGTCGAACGCGCCGGACGCCCAGATCGACCAGTTGAGGAAGTCGAGCCGCGGGTCGTTGGCGTAGTCGTTGGCGTCGAAGATGTCCTTCACCGAGTACTTGCCGAGCTGCAGCGTGACGCGCGCGATGTCCTTCTCGCCGGACAGCTGGCCGTACTCGCTCTCGACCTTCTCGCGTGCGCCGCCCAGCCCGATCTCCTGGCGCAGGAACAGGCGCGAGGTGTTGTAGCGCGGGTAGGGGAAGTTCGACTTCTGCGCCTCGCCGTTGGGATAGCCGGCCGCGCCGGTGGTGTTGGCGACGCCGAAGCCCTGCAGCAGTTCGGGGTTGTAGTAGAACTCGGCCCCCTGCCACAGGCGCATGCCGAGGAACGCCGAGACCGTCCAGGTCTCGCGGCTCTGGCCCAGCATCGGCAGGCTGTTCGGCCCGTCGTAGCCGGCGCTGAAGGCCGGGTAGCCCTGGTAGATGAAGGTCGTCTGGCCGTGGATCTCCCACGAGCCGGGGCCGCTGTCGGGCCGCGCCGGCGCGCCGTCGTCGGCGCCGAAGCGGTAGTTCAGCCCGACCCGGAAGCGATGCAGGTCGTACGACGAATCCCAGCGCGCCGGCGCCGAGCCGAAGCTGAAGCCGGTGAGGCCGAGCTGCGTGTAGAGGTACTCGGCGCGGGCCGTCCAGCGACCGTCGATGCGGTAGTCGGCGCCGCCGCCCGCCACCCAGCCCAGCCGCACGTTGCCCGGCTGGGCATCCTCGTTACCGGTCGTGAGGTCGGTCCGCGACAGGCGGGTGCTGGCCCAGGCGATGCCGCCGGTCGCGAACGGCGTCCATCGCCCGACGTCCCAGCCGAGGCGCCCGCGCAGGCTGGCGAGGTACTCGAGCTGCTCGTTGGCCGTGCCGGTCGCGGTGGCGCGGTAGGCCAGCACGTTGCCGAGGTCCTGGCTGCCCGGGAACGAGACGTCGAGTTCGAGCCCGGCCATCCAGCCGGCGGCGAAGTGGTGCTCGTAGCCGGCCTGGACGCCGCCCATGACCGAGCCGTAGGACGACGCACCGCCCGCCGTCGCGACGCCCGTCGGATCGGCCACCGTGGCGGTGCCGCTGCCGAACAGGTAGCCGACGTGGCCACCGGCGTAGAAGCCCGAGGCCGGCCGTCGATCCTGCGCCAGCGCCGGTCCCGCCAGCAGGGCCAGGGCGATCGCCCCCCAAAGGCTCTTGCTTGCTGTCACGACGCCTCGATTGCGGTTGCGACGGGTTCGATACGGCGCGGCCGTTTCAGATTTGCGACAGCAACGGGTTCAGTCGCGCATCAGCACCTGGAGATGGCTCGACACCGCGTCGGCCAGCGCGCCGAGGTCGTAGCCGCCCTCCAGCACCGACACGATGCGGCCGCCGGCATGCTGGCGGGCGATGTCGCGGAACGCCTCGGTCAGCCACATGAAGTCGGTGGTCTCGACCTCGAGCCCGGCCAGCGGGTCGTCGACGTGGGCGTCGAAGCCGGCCGACAGCACCAGCAGCTGCGGCGCGAAGCCGTCGAGCGCCGGCAGGATGCGCTGCTCCCAGGCGGCGCGGAACTGCGCGCCGCCGGCGCCGCCGGGCAGCGGCACGTTGACGACGTTGCCGTTGATGCCGTGCTCGCGCGCCGAGCCGGTGCCGGGGTACAGCGGGTACTGGTGGGTCGAGGCGTAGAACAGCGACGGGTCGATCTCGGCCACCGCCTGGGTGCCCTGGCCGTGATGGACGTCGAAGTCGAGGATCGCCACCCGCTCCAGGCCGTAGCGCGCCTGGGCGTGGCGCGCCGCCACCGCGGCGTTGTTGACCAGGCAGAAGCCGCCCGGGATGGTCGGCGTGGCATGGTGGCCGGGCGGCCGCACCGCGGCGAAGGCGGTCTGGACCTCGCCCTTCAGCACCGCGTCGACGCACATCACCGCCGCGCCGGCGGCGCGCAGCACCGCCTCGGCGCTGCCGGTGCTCATCACCGTGTCGCCGTCGATATGAACCAGTTCGCCGGCCTCGGGCTGCACGCCGAGGATCGTCTCGATGTACTCGGGCGGATGGACGCGGCCCATCTCCTCCAGCGTGGCCAGCGGGGCCGAGGCGCGGACGAGGCCGGCGAAGGCCGGGTCCTCCAGCGCCGCGAGGATGGCGCGCAGCCGGTCGGGCCGCTCGGGATGGTGCGGCCCGGTGTCGTGCGCGAGGAAGGACGGGTGGGTCGCCAGCAGCGTCGTCATGGAACTCTCTAGAACCGGGCCATCAGTCGGCCGCTGAAGAAGTGCGCGGGACCGCGCGCTGCATTGTACGCGGGGTTGCCCAGGAACTGGTAGTCGGCGGTAACGTACACCCCGTCGAACAATTTCAGCGAGTAGTAGGCCTCGGCGACGAACTCCGAGGCATAGGACAGGGCGCCGTCGCCGACCGTGAGGCCCAGCCCGCCGTTGGCGAGGTAGCTGGCATGGCTGGGCGACAGGGCGTTGACCGCGCCGCCGATCCCGATCGTGTCGCGCGACCGGCCCCAGCGGGCGCCGTTGATCGACAGGCCGGCCGCCACGCTGGCATCGACGTCGGTGAAGGCCAGGATCTCGCTGGTACCGTCGTTCCAGCTCAGCCGCGCAAAGGCGCCGATGCCGTCGGCCAGCTCCTGGTCGAGGCTGGCGTAGAAGCCGTACTTGGTGCGGGTCCGCCGGGTCAGCGGGATGGTGTCGTTGGCGTTGAGGCCGGGGTTCAGCGGCACCAGCGCCACCGCGTCGGCGTACGAGCCGGCGAAGGCGTTGGTCATCCAGGCGCCGAGCCGTACCGCGCCCGCGCGGCCGAACGGCTGGTAGCGCAGCTCGGCCTCGGCGACCGCGCCGTTGCGCGAGATCAGCGCCAGGTCGTAGACGTTGGTGTCGGGCTGGTTGGCGACCAGGAAGTAGCCGGCGCGCACCGCCCAGCTCGGCTGGTTGAGCTCGGCGGCGAAGCCCCAGCTGAAGCCGACGCTGTCGGCCGGGTAGTCGAAGGCGGCCGACGACCACAGCGACCAGTTGAGGAAGTCGACCCGCGGGTCGTTGGCATAGGCGTTGTTGTCGAACAGGTCCTGCACCGCGTACTTGCCGGCCTGCAGGGTGAGGCGCGAGACGTCGCGCTCGCCCGACAGCTGCAGCTGGTCGCTCTCGACCGTCTCGCGCGGGCCGCCCAGCCCGATGGTCTGGCGCAGGAACAGGTGCGAGGTGTTGTAGCGCGGGTAGGGGAAGGCGCGCTGCGCCTCGCCGTTGGGGAAGCCGCCGGCGCCGGTGGTCAGCGCGACGCCGTAGCCCTGCAACAGGTCGCCGTTGTAGTAGAACTCGCCGCCCGACCACAGCCGCACGCCGAGGAAGCCCGACATCGCCCAGGTCTCGGCCGACTGGCCGCCGTTCGGCAGGCTGTTCGGTCCGTCGTAGGCGGCGCGGATCGGCGGGTAGCCCTGGAACACGAACACGGTCTGGCCGTGCACCTCGAAGCTCAGCGGGCCGCGGTCGTCCGCCTTCTTCGCCTTCGACTCGTCGACGTCGCCGAAGCGGTAGTTGAGGCCGACGCGGAAGCGCTGCAGGTCGTAGCGCGTGTCGTAGCGCGCCGGCGACGAGCCGAACGCGAAGCCCGACAGGGCGAAGTTGGTGTAGAGGTACTCGAGCCGCGCCGACCAGCGTTCGTCCAGCCGCATGTCGAGGCCGCCGCCGACGGTGGTGCCGACCCGCACGTTCGCCGGGTTGGCGTCCTCGACGCCGGAGGTCAGGTCGATGCGCGACCAGCGCGTGCTCATCCAGGCGAGGCCGCCGGTGACGTAGGGCGTCCACGGCCCGATCGCCCAGCCGACGCGGCCGCGCAGCGTCGCCAGCCACTCGTATTCCTCGCTGGCATAGCCGCTCGGGGTGGCGCGGTAGGACAGGACCTTGGAGGCATCCTCGAAGTTGGGGAACGAGAAGTCGGCCTCGATGCCCAGCATGAGGCGCGACGGGAAGACGTATTCGAACCCGCCCTGGACGCCGCCGAACAGCGCCCCGTAGGGATTGGTGGCGCTCTGCGAGCCGATGCCGATCGGGTCGGACAGGGTCGCCGCGGCGGTGCCGAACATGATCCCGGCATGGGCGCCGGCGTAGAAGCTGCCGCCGATCGGCCGGTCCTGCGCCGAGGCCACCAGGGGCGCCGACAGGATCGCCGCGAGGGCAACCAGCCGGCCGGCGACGGTGAAGCGTGGCGAAAGCCGCATCATCACTGCTAGCTGTACCTTGAGCGGGCGCAGGGGGCGACGTAAAGATCACGTGATTTGCCCCCGGAGAACCCGATGCGCCTGCTGTCGTCCCTTGCCCTCGCGGCCGTCGCCGCGGCCTTCGCCCCGGTTGCCGGCCCGCACGAGGCGGCCGCCCAGAACACCAGCTTCCTGCTGATCAACGGCACCGCCTACCCGATCAGCACGCTCGAGGTGTCCGAGAGCCTGCTCAACATGTGGACGAAGAACGAGCTGGGCGCGCCGCCGATCAAGGCCGGCGAGCGCCGCCAGGTGCGCTTCAACGCGCCGCCGACCTTCTGCCAGGCCGACCTCAAGGTGGGCTTCGCCGACGGCGGCGCGCCGGCGCTGTGGCAGAACATCAACCTCTGCACGCTGACCAGGATCAAGCTGCAGTACGATCGCGGAACCGGCCTCACGACCGCCAGCTACGACGACTGACGCGGCGGGCGTCCGGCGGGCTGAGACCGGGGAAGGGTCCCCCGCTGCGCTCGGGATGACAGGCCTTTCCTGTCATACCGCGCCTTTCCCTGTCATCCCGCGCCTTTCCCTGTCATCCCGAGCGCAGCGAGGGACCTTTCGGCTTTCACGCGTGCGCTTGTGGAGGCATCCTCGCGATCCCATCTCCCGTGCCATGGCCCCCGACACGCTCTCCTTCGCCTTCGACAACAGCTACGCCCGCCTGCCGGAGCGTTTCTACGCGCGGCTCGACCCGACCCCGGTGGCGGCGCCGCGGCTGTTGAAGCTGAACGCCGCGCTGGCCGCCGAGCTCGGGCTCGACGCGGCGGCGCTGGCCAGCCCGGCCGGGGTCGAGATGCTGGCCGGCAATCGCGTCGCGCCGGGCTCGCTGCCGATCGCGCTGGCCTATGCCGGCCACCAGTTCGGCAACTTCGTGCCGCAGCTGGGCGACGGCCGCGCCATCCTGCTGGGCGAGGTGATCGACCGTGCCGGCCGCCGCCGTGACCTCCAGCTCAAGGGCTCCGGCCCGACGCCGTTCTCGCGGCGCGGCGACGGAAGGGCGGCGCTCGGCCCGGTGCTGCGCGAGTACCTGGTCAGCGAGGCGATGGCGGCGCTCGGCATCCCGACGACGCGCTCGCTGGCCGCGGTGGCAACCGGCGAGGAGATCTGGCGCGAGGCGCCGCTGCCCGGCGCCGTGCTGACCCGCGTCGCGGCCAGCCATGTCCGCGTCGGCACCTTCCAGTTCTTCGCCGCGCGCGGCGACACCGAGGCGCTGCGCCTGCTGGCCGACCACGTGATCGAGCGCCATTACCCGGAGGCGCGCACCGATGCCAACCCGTACCGCGCCCTGTTCGCGGCGGTGATCGCCCGCCAGGCGACGCTGGTCGCCGGCTGGATGCTGGTCGGCTTCGTGCACGGCGTGATGAACACCGACAACTGCTCGGTGGCCGGCGAGACGATCGACTACGGGCCGTGCGCCTTCATGGACGTCTACAAGCCCGACACGGTGTTCAGCTCGATCGACCAGGGCGGCCGCTACGCCTACGCCAACCAGCCGCGCATCGCGCACTGGAACCTCGCGCGCTTCGGCGAGACGCTGCTGCCGCTCCTGGCCGAGGACAGCGATGCGGCGCTGGCGATGGCCAACGAGACGCTCGCGACCTTCCAGCCGCGCTACGGCCAGGCCCTGCTGGCCGGCATGCGGCGTAAGCTCGGCCTGTTCACCGAGGAAAGCGGCGACGCCGCGCTGGCGCAGGAGCTGCTGAACGCGATGGCCGAGGGCCGCGCCGACTTCACCGCGACCTTCCGCGCGCTCGATCCCGAGAGCGATGCCGCCGCGTTGCCGCGCTTCGCCGCGACCGACGGCTACGAGGCGTGGGCGGTGAAGTGGCGCGAGCGTCTCGCCCACGAACCGCGGCCGGCCGCCGAGCGGCGGGCCGCGATGCACGCGGCGAACCCGCTCTACATCCCGCGCAATCACCGCGTCGAGGCGGTGCTGGCCGCCGCCATCGAGCAGGGCGACCTCGGCCCGTTCGAGGACTTCCTCGCCGTGCTGTCGAAGCCGTTCGACGCGCGCCCGGGCCTCGAGGCCTACGCCGAGCCGCCCGAGGGGCAGGGCGTCTACCGAACGTTCTGTGGCACCTGAACCTGGCGCGTGACGCCGGAAGAAACTTCCTCCCCATGCGTGAGCATGGGGAGGTGTCGCCGTCTTCGGCGACGGAGGGGTCGAGAGTCATGAGGCATGACCCCTCCGTCCGCTGACGCGGACACCTCCCCGCGCTGGCGCGCAGGGAGGAAAGTTGTCCCAAGCCTAGAGCCGCGGCGGCCGCGCCAGCGCCAGCAGGCGGTCGCAGTCGACGTGGCGTGCGAGGTGGTCGGCCAGCCGGTCGAGCGTCGCCTCGACCTCGGCCTCGTAGGAAAAGTCCGCGGCCGCGACACCGATGCGCTGCAGCCAGGCGCGGCGCTGGCGGTCGTCGGCCAGCAGCCCGTGCACGTAGCAGCCGGCGACCCGGCCGTCGGCGCTGACCGCACCGTCGAGGCCGCCATTGGCCAGCCGCAGCATCGGCGCGATGCCGGGTCCGGCCCCGGAAATGGCGGTCGTGCGGCCGACATGCATCTCGTAGCCCGTGAACGGCACGCCGTCGGCCAGCGTCGTGCCGCTGGTCTCGACCAGCACCTTGTCGCCGGTCAGCACCGTCTCGACATCGAGCAGGCCCAGCCCGGCCACGTCGGCCGGCGGTCCCTCGATGCCCTGCGGGTCGGCGATGCGCCGACCGAGCATCTGGTAGCCGCCGCACAGGCCTAGCACGAGGCCGCCACGCCGCACGTGCGCCTTGAGGTCGATGTCCCAGCCGAAGGCGCGCGCCGCCGCGAGGTCGGCGATGGTCGCCTTCGATCCCGGCAGGATGACCAGCGCGGCGTCGGCCGGCAGCGGCCGGTCGGGACCGACGAACACCAGCTCGACGCCGGGATCGTGGCGCAGCGGGTCGAGGTCGTCGAAGTTGGCGATGCGCGGGAACACCGGCACGGCGATGCGCACGCGCCGCGCGGCGCGCGCCGGCGTCGCCTCCTGCAGCACCACGGCGTCCTCGGGCGGCAGCTTCCAGGCGTCGTCGAACCACGGCACCAGGCCGAGCGCGGTCCAGCCGGTGCGCTCGGCGATCGCGGTCATGCCGTCCTCGAACAGCGTCGGGTCGCCGCGGAAGCGGTTGACCAGGAAGGCCACGATCTGCGCCGCGTCGGCCGGGTCGATCACCGACTTCGTGCCGACCAGGCTGGCGATCACGCCGCCGCGGTCGATGTCGCCCAGCAGCACCACCGGTACGTCGGCGGCGCGTGCGAAGCCCATGTTGGCGATGTCGTTGGCCCGTAGATTGATCTCGGCCGGCGAGCCCGCACCCTCGACCAGCACGAGGTCGGCGTCGGCCGCGAGCCGCGCGAAGCTGTCGAGCACCGCGCCCAGCAGCTCGGGCTTGCGCGCCTGGTAGTCGCGCGCCAGCGCGTTGCCCCACACCTTGCCCTGGACCACGACCTGCGCGCCGACGTCGCTCTGGGGCTTCAGCAGCACCGGGTTCATGTGCACGCTGAGCGGCACCCGCGCGGCGCGCGCCTGCAACGCCTGCGCCCGGCCGATCTCGCCGCCGTCGGGTGTCACCGCGGCGTTGTTCGACATGTTCTGCGGCTTGAACGGCAGCACGCGCAGGCCGCGCCGCACGAACACGCGCGCCAGCCCCGCCACCGTCAGCGACTTGCCGACGTCGGACCCGGTCCCCTGGATCATGAGCGCGCGCGCGACCATCGCGGGCAGCAATGTCGGACCGCGTCGCCGTGCGCAACCCCCTCACCCGGCCTCTCCCCCTAGCGGGGGAGAGGAGAAAGACCTATCACCGCGGGCGATGCTGACGCTTCCCGACATGCCCGACTTCCCGGCGGGCGAGGTGTGGCTGGCGGGCGCCGGGCCGGGCGATCCGCGGCTGCTGACGCTGCTCGCCCTGCACGCGCTGCAACAGGCCGACGACATCGTGCACGACGCGCTGGTCGATCCGCGCGTGCTGGCGCTGGGCCGCGCCGGCGCCGAGCGGCTGTTCGCCGGCAAGCGCGGCGGCCTGCCGTCGATGCGCCAGCCCGACATCAACGCGCTGCTGGTCGAACGCGCCCGCGCCGGGCGCCGCGTGCTGCGTCTCAAGGGCGGCGATCCCTTCGTGTTCGGCCGCGGCTGGGACGAGGTCGCCGCGCTGGCGCAGGCCGGCCTCCGCTGCCGCGTCATCCCTGGCCTGACCGCGGGTCTCGCCGGGCCGGCCCTGGCCGGCATCCCGGCGACGACGCGCGAGACCAGCACCGCGGTCGTGCTGGCCGCCGACCTGCGCGACGCCGACGGCCGCTCCGCCGTCGACTGGACGGCGCTGGCGCGGCTCGGCCAGCCGATCGTGCTCTACATGGCGATGGCTCACCTCGCCGAGATCGCCGCCGCGCTGATCGAAGGCGGCCTCGCGCCCGACACGCCGGCCGCGCTGGTGCAGTCGGCGGCGACATCGCGCCAGCGCGTGCTCGACAGCCGCCTCGACCGCGTCGCCGCCGAGGCCGCGGCGCAGGGCTTCGGCTCGCCCTCGATCGCGGTGATCGGCGCGACCGCCGCGCTGCGCACGACGATCGGCCACACCATCGGGGCGTGGTCATGAGCGCGCGCCCCCCGGCCCCCGGTCTCGTCATCGCCGCGCCGGCCTCGGGCGCCGGCAAGACCACTGTCACCATCGGCCTGATGCGCGCGCTGCGCCGCCGCGGCCGCGCCGTGCAGCCGTTCAAGGCGGGACCGGACTACATCGATCCCGCGTTCCATGCCGCCGCGACCGGGCGGGCGAGCCTCAACCTCGACACCTGGGCGATGGCGCCGGGCACGATCGCCGCGCTGGCGGCCGGCGCCGGTGGCGACATCGCGATCGCCGAGGGCGTGATGGGCCTGTTCGACGGCGTCGGCGCCGACGGCCGCAGTGGCCAGGGCACGACCGCCGACCTCGCCGCGCTGCTCGGCTGGCCGGTGGTGATCGTGCTCGACGTCGCGGCCCAGGCCGCGACCGCCGCGGCGGTCGCGCAGGGCCTCGCGCGCTACCGCGACGATGTCCCGGTGGGCGGCGTCCTGCTGAACCGCGTCGCGGGTGAGGGGCACCTGCGCCTGATCGCGCCCAGCCTCGCCCGGATCGGCCTGCCGTTGCTCGGCTGGTTGCCGCGCGATCCCCGCTTCGAACTGCCGGAGCGGCATCTCGGGCTGGTGCAGGCCGGCGAGACCGCCGACCTCGCGGCGCGACTCGACCGGCTGGCCGAGGCGATCGAGGCGACCGTCGACCTCGACGCGGTCGAGCGGGCCGCCCGGCCGGCACGCCCGGTGACGCCGACGCCGCTGGCGGTC
>JAIUOX010000147.1 GCA_020160955.1 Pseudomonadota bacterium | reverse complement strand
GCGAGCGCCACGGCTATGCCAGCCGCCTCGGGCAGGCCCGGGCGGCGCACGGGATGGTGCTGGCGATGACTGGGAACATCGAGGAGGGCGCCCGCGAGGTCGAGCAGGGTCTCGAACTGTGGCGCCAGACCGGCAACATCTTCTCCCTCGACCTGCTTCTCGTCGAAGCCGGCCACGTGTTCATGCGGCTGGACGAACCCGACGCGGCGCGCCCTTTCATCGACCAGGCCGGCGCGCTGTACCGGGACGCCGCCGAACGGTCCGGCTACGCCGAGTACCTGCGCCTGTCGGGACGGTTGCTGGAGCGCGCGGGCGACAGGTCCGGGGCGGCGGCCCGCTACCGCGAAGCGATCACCTTCGCCGACGGCCAGTCGGCCAACCTCTACAAGCTCCGGGCGTCCACCGACCTCGCGCGCTTCCTGGCGGGCGAGGGGGACCGCGCGGCTGCGCTGGCGGTGCTCCGGCCGGTGCTGGACTGGTTCACGGAAGGCCACGATGCCGTCGACGTCTCCGCCGCGCGGACGCTGGTGGCGGGCCTGCAGCCGGCGATGTGACGACTCGCCGGGAGCCGGAACGTTAGGGCAGGCAAGCAACCCCAGCATCCACAACTATGCTCTCATAGACCTAGCCAACAGGTTCGATAGCCGCACTATGGCAGACGGTGAGGCTGTTGAATGGTTCAGGCTATATGTGCTGCGGCAGGCGCGACAACTGCATAGTCCGCATGTCGCAAACGGCCGATGAGTGGGTTGCGCCGCTGCGCCTCGAGCGCCGAACGATCGATTTGCGTTGGATTGTAAGGAGTGAACGTTGGTCCGTGTACTCGAGCTTACCGCGAAAGCTGCTGTCGCCATCTTCCTGCTGTACGCTGTAGCCGGTGGGATCAAGTCGTGCCAGCGTGACCAAGAAGCCAGAATCAAGCAGGAGGTCAAAGAACAGCTCCGGTTCTGTATTCAGATGCACGGCCTTGGCAACTGCCTCTAGGAGAGGTGTGGATCTGGAGATGGCTTAGCATTCTTGTTGGCATGCTGATGTGCGCACTACGATGCCTAGATCGACAGTTGGCGTGGTGACTCCATGCTCGTCAAAGGACCGCCCCACCGAGGTAGTAACCAGCCCTTGCCGGAAAGCGCCGGCGCTCAGTAGCCTTCAGCCGTGACCGTTTACAAGGATCAACACGGCGTCTGGGCTACGACTTCTGGCTCGATCAGGCGCGGCACCCATGGCTTCATCCTACTTGCCTCGTCTGAATTTCTTCATGATGTTTGGCAGATGAAGCGATGCTTGGTTTTCTTAATGGTACTGTGGGGCTTGCCAGCGGCAGCGCAAAATTGGGCAAACGTTCCCGTGAGCCAGCTCCTGTACAATGATGATGCACTGAACAAATCGCTGGACGACATCGACGCTATGCCGCCTGACCGCCTTGAAGCATTCCGACAGATGCTGGCGGGCTGCACCCACAACATGTCGAAGAATGAGTTGCTGTCGGCGCCATGCGACAGAGCGGCTGCTTACTTCGACTTGGTCTATGCCGATACCAGCGCGCTTCATTACTTGCTCAACGCCTACCACTCAGCGTCACGCCGTTGGCGTTCCCTCCCAGACAGCAGCATGGACATGAAGGAGCTGGCGCGGATTGGAAAGATCCTTGGAGAATGGACGATACGAGTACGGGAACGACAGCGACGAGAAGATCGAGACGGCCCGTACAAGCCTGCAAAGAACTGACAGGTCTCTTGGCACGTCAGACCTGCTAGTTGCCGCGTGGTTGGTAGCCGCGTGGTGGCGACCTCGCGTCATGAATGACGCGCTCGTGGTTTCCTGTCGGCACGTAGCAACGAACCAATGACGAAAGTGCGAGGCATGGCCGGCTTGGACGAGAGGGCGACGGCATGCACGGGCGCGCGCTGGGGCCCTCCCCAAGGGGTGGTTGCGGGTGTGCGGACGGCGCGTCGTGGCTGCCGCGCGGTGTGGTGCGGTACCCCCGCGATCGATGGGCCGCACGCTCAGGCGGCGTGCTGCGCGCGGCGCAACATGTCGGGGTCGAGTGCCACGTAGGCTCGTTCGAATCAGCCACCGCGAGCATCGTGGCGTGGCCTGCAACAAGGCATCAACGCAACGACGGAGACGACAATGCGCATCACGGTCATCAGGAGGATGAAGCGCTGGACCTTCGAGGGCGTGGGGCCGCCCGGCGCTGGGCGGGCCGGTCCCGCCAGATATCGGTGGTCGTCACCGGCTAAGGCACGAGCTATCCCAAGAGGCACAGAACAGGCCTCGCACTGCGGGGCCTTTCGCTGCCGGGCTCGGGCCGCGATCCAGCCGAGGACTGCGCCTGCGCCGGGCAAATCACGCATGAGTAGGTGGAAGCCGACGCAGTGCACCCCGTAAGGGTGTGATCCTATTGGCTTTTCGGGCCGGCGATGGCGGACAGGGCGGGATTCGAACCCGCGGTGGCTGTTACACCACGCACGCTTTCCAAGCGTGTGCCTTAAACCACTCGGCCACCTGTCCTGAGCGCGTCAGGCCGCCGTTATAGCGCGCCCGGGCGGCGGGGCAACGCCTCTTCCCCAGCCCCGGCGGTCCGGCCGCTTCCCCCGGTCCGGCGGGTTCGCTAGGCTGGCCGCTCGTGGGGGTGGATCGTGATCTTGCGTGGTTTGGGCTGGCTTTTCCTGGCCCTGGCGGTCTCGGCGGTGGTGCATGACGGGCTGGCCTGGGCGACCGAGGGCTCGTTCCGGCTGCTGACGCTCGGCGACCTGTGGTCCCACCTCGACCTGCGCTCGTTCAGCGAGACCCAGATCGCCCTGCAGCGCGGCGCGACCTCGCTGGTCTGGTTCTGGCTGGTGCGGCCGCTGCTCGCGATCCCCGTCCTGCCGGCCTTCGTCGTGCTGGGCGGCCTGCTGCTGTGGGCCGGCAACCGCGACGGCGGGGCCCGGCGCGGCGCCGAAATGGCCTTCCTCGGCGGCTCGCGCCCCCGGCGGCGGCGCAGCCGCGGGCTTTCCTAGGTCCCTCGGGCTTCGCCCTCGGGATTAACGGCTGTCCATCTTCAGGGCGGCGATGAAGGCAGACTGCGGGATCTCCACGTCGCCCACCTGGCGCATCCGCTTCTTGCCCTTCTTCTGCTTCTCCAGGAGCTTCTTCTTGCGGCTGATGTCGCCGCCGTAGCACTTGGCCAGCACGTCCTTGCGCAGCGCGCTGATCGTCTCGCGGGCGATGATGCGGCCGCCGATCGCCGCCTGGATGGCGATCTTGAACAGCTGGCGCGGGATCAGGTCCTTCAGCCGCTCGCACAGCGCGCGGCCGCGATGCTCGGCCTGGTTCTTGTGGACGATGATCGACAGCGCATCGACCGGCTCGGCGTTGACCAGGATCGACACTTTCACCAGCTCGCCTTCCTCGTAGCCGACCATCTCGTAGTCGAAGCTGGCATAGCCGCGGGTCACCGACTTCAGCCGGTCGTAGAAGTCGAACACCACCTCGTTGAGCGGCAGCCGGTAGACCGCCATGGCGCGGGCGCCGGCATAGGTCAGCTCGATCTGCTGGCCGCGCCGCTCCTGGCACAGCGTCAGCACCGAGCCGAGGTGCTCGTCGGGCGTCATGATCGTCGCCTTGATCCACGGCTCGGCCATGCTCTCGATGTGCACCGGGTCGGGATAGTCGGCCGGGTTGTGCAGCTCCATCTCGGTGCCGTCGGTCATCTTCAGCTTGTAGACGACGGACGGCGCGGTGGTGACGAGGTCGAGGTTGAACTCGCGCTCCAGCCGCTCCTGCACGATCTCGAGGTGCAGCAGGCCGAGGAAGCCGCAGCGGAAGCCGAAGCCCAGCGCGGCGCTGCTCTCCGGCTCGAAGTGGAACGACGAGTCGTTCAGCCGCAGCTTGGACAGCGACTCGCGCAGCGTCTCGAACTCGGCGGCATCGGCCGGGAACAGGCCGCAGAACACCACCGGCACCGACGGCTTGAAACCGGCCAGCATCTCGGTCGCCGGCTTGCGGTCGTCGGTGATGGTGTCGCCGACCTTGCAGTCGGCGATGGTCTTGATGCCGGCGATGATGAAGCCGACCTCGCCGGGACCCAGCTCGGCCACGTCCTTGGGCTTGGGCGTGAACACGCCGACCTTGTCGAGGTCGTAGGACGCCGCCGCCGCCATCATGCGGATGCGCATGCCCTTCCTCAGCACGCCGTCCTGCACGCGGACCAGCGTGACGACGCCGAGGTACGGGTCGTACCAGCTGTCGACCAGCAGGGCCTTGAGCGGCGCGTTGCGGTCGCCCTTGGGCGGCGGCAGGCGCTTGACCATCGCCTCCAGCAGGTCGTCGATGCCGATGCCGGTCTTGGCCGACACCTTGATCGCCTCGGACGTGTCGATGCCGATCACGTCCTCGATCTCCTTGCAGATCCGCTCGGGCTCGGCCGACGGCAGGTCGATCTTGTTGAGGACCGGGATGATCTCGTGGTTGGCGTCGATCGCGTGGTAGGCGTTGGCCAGCGTCTGCGCCTCGACGCCCTGGCTGGCGTCGACCACCAGCAGCGAGCCCTCGCAGGCCGCCAGAGAGCGGCTGACCTCGTAGGCGAAGTCGACGTGGCCCGGCGTGTCCATCAGGTTCAGCGTGTAGGTCTTGCCGTCCTGCGCCTCGTAGGCGAGGCGCACGGTCTGCGCCTTGATGGTGATGCCGCGCTCGCGCTCGATGTCCATCGAGTCGAGCATCTGGTCGTGGAACTCGCGCTCCGTCACCGCCCCGCAGCGCAGCAGCAGGCGATCGGCCAGCGTGCTCTTGCCGTGGTCGATGTGGGCGATGATCGAGAAATTGCGGATCAACGACAGGTCGGTCATTTGGAACCCTTGTCCGTTCAGCCGCGCAGCGTCGCGCCGGTGGCCTTGCCGACCTGCGCGACGATCTTCGCGCAGACGGCCTCGATCTCGGCGTCGGTCAGGGTGCGCTCGACCGGCTGCAGGGTGACGCTGAGCGCCACCGACTTCGAGCCCTCGGGCACGCCCTTGCCGGCGTAGACGTCGAACACGCGCGCGCCCACCACCAGCACCTTGTCGGCGGCGCGGGCGGCGCGCACCAGCTTCTCGGCCTCGACGCCCGCCTCGACGATGAAGGCGAAGTCGCGCTCGAGCGGCTGGAAGGCCGACAGCACCAGCTTGGGCCGCGCCTTGGTCGCCTTGGCCTTGGGCGGCGGCGGCGCGTCGAGGAAGACCTCGAACGCGGCGACCGGGCCCTTGAGGTCGGCGGCGGCGACGATCTCGGGATGCAGCTCGCCGAACTGCGCCATCACGCGGTCGCCCAGCCGGATCACGCCGGAGCGGCCGGGATGGTACCAGTCGGGCGCACCCGCCTGGGCCGTCATGTTCTCGACCGGCGCGCCGATGGCGGCCAGCACGGCCATCGCGTCGGCCTTGGCGTCGAACGCGTCGACGGTGCGCGGCGGGCCCTGCCAGTGGCGCGGCACGGCGGCGTGGTGGCGCAGGCCGGCCGCGACGGTGCGCTGGCCCTTGGGCGTGGCGTCCTTGTACTGCGGGCCGACCTCGAACAGCGCCGGGTCGGACAGGCCGCGCGCCTCGTTGCGGGTCGCCGCGTCCAGCAGGTTGGGCAGGATCGATGGCCGCATCGTGTCGAGCTCGGCGGCGATCGAGTTCAGGAGGCGCAGGTCCTCCTGGCCGCCGCCGAACCGCTCGGCCTGCTTGAACGGCAGGAACGACCAGGTCACCGCCTCGTTCATGCCGCGCGCCGCCAGCGCCCGGCGGGCCAGCGGCACGCGCCGCTGCAGCGGGCTGCGCACCGGCCGCGAGGTCGCGGCGAGCCGCGGCAGCGACGTCGTCGGGATGTTGTCGAAGCCGAACACCCGGGTCACTTCCTCGACCAGGTCGGCCTCGCCCTCGATGTCGGGACGCCACGACGGCACGGCCGCCGTCCAGGGACCGTTGCCGTCCACGGTGAAGCCGAGCTTGCGCAGGATGGTCGCGGTCTCGGCGGCCGGCACGTCGATCGCGGTCAGCGTCTTCACCCGGTCGGCGCGCAGCGTGTAGGAGCGCTTCCAGTTCGGCATGACGCCGCTGGAGACCAGCTCGCTCGCCTCGCCGCCGCACAGTTCGAGGATCAGGCGGGTCGCCACCTCGGCGCCCCACCAGCACGACTCGGGGTCGATGCCGCGCTCGTTGCGGTAGCGCGCGTCGGACAGGATGCCGAGCTTGCGGCCCGACGCGGCGATGCCGATCGGCTGGAAGTAGGCGGCCTCGAGGAAGACCTCGGTCGTGTCGTCCTGCACGCCGGTGTTCTCGCCGCCCATGATGCCGCCGATGCCGTGCACGCCGTTCTTGTCGGCGATCACCGAGACGGCGGGATCGAGCGTGTAGGTCTTGCCGTCGAGCGCCAGGATCTGCTCGCCCTCGCGGGCCTGCCGCATCACCAGGTCGCCGGCGAGCTTCTTCGCGTCGAACACGTGCAGCGGCCGGTTGAGGTCGAAGGTCACGAGGTTGGTGATGTCGACCAGCGCCGAGATCGGGCGCAGGCCGATCGCCTTGAGGCGACGCTGCAGCCAGTCGGGCGAGGGACCGTTCTTGATGCCGCGAAAGTGGCGGCCGACGACGATCGGGCAGGGGCTCTCCGGCGTGGGCTCGTAGCCGTGCGTCCACTTGATCGGGCTCGGGTACTTGCCGGCGACCTTCTCGGCCTTGACCGGCTTCAGGGTGCCGAGGCCGGCCGCCGCGAGGTCGCGCGCGATGCCGTGCACGCCGAGGCAGTCGGCGCGGTTCGGCGTTACCTTGATCTCGATCACCGGGTCGTCGAGGCCCAGCGCCTCGGCGGCCGGCGCGCCCGTCGGGGTCTCGGCCGGCAGGTCGATGATGCCGCTGTGGTCGTCGCCCAGCTGCAGCTCGCGGAACGAGCACAACATGCCGTTGCTGTCCTCACCGCGGATCTTGCTCGCCTTGAGGTGCAGGTCGGTGCCGGGGATGTAGCTGCCGCTCGGCGCGAACACGCCCTTCATGCCGGTGCGCGCGTTGGGCGCGCCGCACACGACCTGGACGACGCCCTGGCCGGTATCGACCTTGCAGACGCGCAGGCGGTCGGCATTGGGATGCTGCACCGCCTCGACGACGTAGCCGACGACGAAGCCCTTGAGCGCCTGCGCCGGGTCGGTGATGCCCTCGACCTCGAGGCCGAGCATGGTCAGCGCCTGCTTGATCTCGTCGAGCGAGGCGGTGGTGTCGATGTGCTCCTTGAGCCAGGACAGGGTGAACTTCATCGGCCCAGCCCTCCGGTCAGCGACGGCCATTCCAGCGCCGAGAAGCCGTAGTGGCGCAGCCAGCGCAGGTCGGCGTCGAAGAAGCTGCGCAGGTCGGGAATGCCGTACTTCAGCATGGCGATGCGATCGATGCCCATGCCGAAGGCGAAGCCCTGGTAGACGGCCGGATCGAGGCCGCAGTTGGCGATGACGTTGGGGTGGACCATGCCCGAGCCGAGGATCTCCAGCCACGAATCGCCGGCGCCGATGCGCAGCTCGCCGTCCTTCCACGAGCAGCCGATGTCGACCTCGGCCGACGGCTCGGTGAACGGGAAGTAGGAGGGGCGGAAGCGCAGCGGCAGGTCGTCGACCTCGAAGAAGGCGCGGCAGAAGTCGACCAGGCAGCCCTTGAGGTGGCCCATGTGGGTGTCGCGGTCGATCACCAGGCCTTCGACCTGGTGGAACATCGGCGTGTGCGTGGCGTCGTTGTCGATGCGGAAGGTGCGGCCGGGCACGATGATGCGCAGCGAGCCGCCGTCGGCCAGCATCTTCTGCACGCCCTTGTCGAGCATGGTGCGCGCCTGCACCGGCGAGGTGTGGGTGCGCAGCACCATCGGCGTGCCGTCGGCCCGCTTCGGCAGGTAGAACGTGTCCTGCATCTGCCGCGCCGGGTGGTCGGGCGGGATGTTGAGCGCCGAGAAGTTGTGCCAGTCGTCCTCGATGTCGGGACCCTCGGCCCAGGTGAAGCCCATCTCGCCGAAGATCGCCGCCAGCTCGTCCATCACCTGGCCGATCGGGTGCAGCGTGCCCTCGGGGAAGGTCGCGAACTCCGGCCGCGCCGGCAGGCTGACATCGACCCGCTCGCTGGCCAGCTTCTGTGCGAGCGCGGCGCTGGAGAGCGCGGCCTTGCGGCCGTCCAGCGCCGCCTCGATCTCGGCCTTGAGCTGGTTGACCTGGGCGCCGAACGCGCGCCGCTCGTCGGGCGACATCGCGCCCAGCGTCTTCATCAGGCCGGTGATGCTGCCCTTCTTGCCGAGCACGGCGACGCGCGCCGCGTCGAGGGCGGCGAGGTCGGCGGCCTGCGCGACGGCGCCCAGCGCCTCGCTGCGAAGGGTCGAAAGGTCACTCATCGTTCGCTCTCCGAATCCGACACGAAAAAAGGGAGCCTGTGGTCCAGGCTCCCTCTTTGCGATCCTTGTCCGGTCCGTCCTGGGGACGGCGGGCGGACGTTACTTGAGGGCGGCCTGGGCCTGGTCGACCAGGGCCTTGAACGCCGCCGGCTCCCGCACCGCCAGGTCGGCCATGACCTTGCGGTCGACCTCGATCCCGGCCTTGAGGATGCCGTTCATGAACTGCGAGTAGGTGAGACCGTGCTCGCGAGCCGCCGCGTTGATGCGCTGGATCCAGAGGCCCCGGAACGCGCGCTTCTTGTTGCGGCGATCGCGGTAGGCGTACTGCAGGCCCTTCTCGACCTTCTCGATGCTGACGCGGAACGCCGCCTTGGCGCGGCCGCGATAGCCCTTGGCGAGCTTGAGGACCTTCTTGTGACGAGCGTGTGCAGCCACGCCCCGCTTGACGCGTGCCATGGACTACCTCTCGTACGGAAAGAAGTTGCGCTTGATGATCCGGGTGTCGGGCTCCGACACCAGGGTCATGCCGGTCTGCTGGCGCAGGAACCGGTTACCCCGCTTGGTCATGCCGTGGCGCTTGCCGACGACGCCATGCTTCACTTTGCCGGACGCCGTGAAGCGAAATCGCTTCTTGGCCCCGCTCTTGGTCTTCATCTTGGGCATTTTTGTTCCTTTTCAAAGGGTTACGCTAGGCGGCCGAGGCAATGCCCTGTATGGCCAGACCGCCGGGAAGGCGCGCTTATACCGGCGCGCCGGGGACCGTGCAAGCCGGGGCGAGTTTGACGCTGCCGGCCGATGTTATTACATATGTATCAACATCGGAGGGCGTCATGGTCGAGCTCAAGGTCCGCAAGTTCGGCAACTCGCTGGGCGTGATCCTGCCGCGCGAGGTCGTGGCCCGCCTCAACACGACCGAAGGCCAGCGGTTGTACCTCACCCAGGCCCCGGACGGCGGCTACCGGCTCGTCCCCTACGACCCCGACTTCCAGCGCAAGATGGACAAGGCCGGGGACATCATCCGCCGCTACCCCAACACCCTGCGCGCGCTGGCGAAGTAGGAACGCCCGATGGCGGAACCCGACTGGGTCGATCCGCCCGTGGTGGTCGCCCTGCACGACCAGCTGCTGGCCCTGTTCGGCGGTCCCGAGGGACTTCGCGACGCGGCCCTGCTCGAGTCCGCGCTGGCCCGGCCGCGCCAGCATTTCGCGCTGGGCGTCGCGGACCGGCTCGACCTCGCCGCGCTCTACACCGAGGCACTGATCCGCAATCACCCGTTCGTCGACGGCAACAAGCGCACCGCTTTCGTGGTCGGCGTGCTGTTCCTCGAACTGAACGGCCACGTCTTCGAGGCGCCGGAGGCCGAGGCGGCACAGGCCGTGCTTGGTCTTGCCGCGGCGGACCTCGATCGCGCCGCCTACCGCGCGTTCCTCGCGCGACACACTCGGGAGCAGGGAACCTCACCATGAAACTCGCAGGCAAGGTCGCGCTGGTCACCGGCGCGCAGCAGGGCATCGGGGCGGCGATCGCGCGGGCGCTGGCGGCCGAGGGCGCCGACGTCGCCGTGACGTGGCTCGACGACGAGACGGCCGCGGCGGCGGTCGCGGCCGACATCCGCGCCGCCGGGCGGCGGGCGCATCTCCTGCGGGTCGACGTCTCGAAGGTCGCCGAGATCGAGGCGATGACGGCGGCGACCGTGGCGGCGCTGGGCGTGCCCGACATCCTGGTCAACAACGCCGGCGTCTACCCGCGCGTGCCGTTGCTCGAGATGCGCGAGAGCGACTGGGACTTCGTGCTCGACATCAACCTCAAGGCCGGGTGCTTCGCCGCCATCGCCTTCGCCAGGGCGCGCCTCGCCGCCGGCAGGACGGGCGGCGCCATCGTCAACATGGCCTCGTCGGCGGTGCGCGGCGCGGTGCGGGGCGTGCACTACAGCGCCAGCAAGGGCGGCGTGGTCTCGCTGACCCGCTCGCTGGCGCTCGAGCTCGCGCCGCATGGCATCCGGGTCAACGCCATCGCGCCCGGCCTCACCGACACGGCGCAGCCGCGCTACGGCAGCAGCGAGAGCGAGCTGGTCGAGATGGCGCGCAGCACGATGCCGTTGGGCGGGCGCATGCTGTCGGCCGACCAGGTCGCGCGCACCGCGGTGTTCCTCGCTTCCGACGATGCCGACGGCACGACCGGGCAGGTGCTGCACGTCAACGCCGGGTCGTACATGCCGTGACGAGACGAAAGGTCCCTCGCTGCGCTCGGGATGACAGGCATTTTCATTCACAAGGCTGCTGCCGCGTGCCCTGCTCGATGAAGGCCTGGATGCAGGGGCCGAACTTGCGGGTGAAGGCGAAGTCGGCGCCGGCGCCGTGACCCGAGAAGCCCTCGGGGGCGTCGACGATCTCGGCCGCGACGCCGCTCTTGGCGAACAGCCTGCGGGCGTCCTCCATGCGGCCGCCGACGTCGTAGGAGTCGTTGGCGAAGTTCACCACCACGAGCCGCGCGCCGGGCTTGATCGCCGCCAGCATGTTCTGCCACTCGCTGCGCGCCCGCGTCGTGTCCTTCATGTTCTTGACCTCGCCGTGGTGCGCCGCCGAGATCGAGATCACGCCGTCGACCGGCGCGCCGCGCGCCAGCGCCGCCAGCGACACCCAGGCGCCGGCCGACTGGCCGGCCAGCACGATGCGACGGTAGCCGAGCCCGCGCGCCGCGCGGACCGCCTCGGCGAGCGCCGTGGCGTCGCTCGCCCAGTCGGCGATCCACTCGCGGTCGAAGCGGTAGAGGTCGTAGCCGAGCCGCGTGAAGCGGCCGATCCACGACTGCGGCGCGCTGTCGGTGGCGTTGCGCCCGGCCATGTAGCCGTGGCTCCACACCACCAGCCCGTTGGCCAGCTGCGGGCCGCGCATCGACCAGTAGGGCTCGGGACGCAGCCGGCCGATGTCGGCGGCGCCGGGCGCGCGCGCCGGCACCTCGCTGCGCCACGCCGCCTCGCCGCTCACCGTGACGTTGTTCACCGTCTGCAGCCGGCAGGGCGGCGGCGACCGCTCGGCGCAGCGCTTCAGGGCATTGGCGATGGCATTGCCCGGATCGGCGCCGCTGCTGCCGGCATACCAGTAGGGCTTGCCGTCACCGCCGACGACGAAGGCGCGGTGCGGCCCCATCGACAGGAAGTCGGCATAGCTGCGCGCCGTCGCGCTGTTGGGGTCGGGCTGCTGGGCGGCGGCCCCCTTGGAGAGCAGGGAGCTGGACAGCAGCGGGCTGGTCAGCAGGGCGGCGATGGCCACCGCGAGGCGCGCAACGACCGGAACTCTCATCGACGCGCTCGGGTAGGGAGCCGGTCAGGGCCGGCCGGGTATCCAGGAGGGTCCGCCGCCGAAGCCGTCGACCGCCGGGAGGCGGGACGGGTATTCGACGGCGAACAGACGCTTCGATCCGGAGCGGGCGCGCAGTGCCGATACCCTGGCGCTGCGCCTCGGGCCCGTCCGGGCCACGAAGGAATTACTTCGGGGCCAGCACCATCACCATCTGCCGGCCTTCCATGCGCGGCATCGACTCGATCTTGGTGACGGGGTCCATCTCGCCGCGGACGCGGTTGAGCACCTGCATGCCGAGGTCGGCGTGGACCATCTCGCGGCCGCGGAAGCGCAGGGTGACCTTCACCTTGTCGCCTTCCTCGATGAACCGCTTCATCG
>JAIUOX010000146.1 GCA_020160955.1 Pseudomonadota bacterium | reverse complement strand
GGAAGTGTCGGAGATCACCCGCGGACTCAAGACGCTGGCCAAGGAACTCGACGTGCCGGTGCTGGCGCTGTCGCAGCTGAGCCGCGCCGTCGAGCAGCGCGAGGACAAGCGGCCGCAGCTGTCGGACCTGCGCGAATCGGGCTCGATCGAGCAGGACGCCGACGTCGTCATGTTCGTGTACCGCGAGGAGTACTACCTGACCCGCTCCGAGCCGTCGCGCCGCCCCGAGGAGAACGACCAGCGCTTCAACGAGCGCCACGACGCCTGGAAGCAGCGCTGCGAGCAGACCTACGGCAAGGCCGAGGTGATCGTCGCCAAGCAGCGCCACGGTCCCACCGGCATCGTGCGCCTGTCGTTCGAGGGCCAGTACACCAAGTTCGGCAACCTGGCCGCCGACGGCGACGGGCCGAGCCCGATCTTCGAATGACGGGCGCCTGAACCATGTCCGGCGAAGACGACGCCACGCGCCGCGCCGGCGCGATCCTCACGGTCGACCTCGCCGCGATCGCCGCGAACTGGCGCGGCCTGCGCGACGCCGGCCGCGCCGCCGGCCGGCAGATCGACTGCGCCGCGGTGCTCAAGGCGGATGCCTACGGCACCGGCGCGCATCGCGTCGGGCCGCGTCTGGCGGCCGAAGGCTGCCGGCAGTTCTTCGTCGCCCATCTCGAGGAAGGCATCGCGCTGCGCCGCGTCCTGCCGCAGCACCCGATCTACGTGCTCAACGGCCTGCTGGCCAACACCGAGGCCGACTTCGTCGAGCACCAGCTGACGCCGGTGCTGAACCACCTCGGCCAGCTCAACGCGTGGCGCGCGACCGCGCAGCGCTTCAACCGGCCGCTCGACGCGGTGATCCACATCGACACCGGCATGCATCGCCTCGGCTTCGGGGCGGAGGAAGCGCAGGTCCTGGTCAACGAACGCGGCCGCCTGCGCGGCCTGCGGCTGGCCCTGCTGCTCAGCCACCTCGTGGCCTCGGAGGAGCCGGGCAACACGATCAACGCCGAGCAGCTGTCGCGCTTCCGCAGCTTCGTGCGCGCGATGCCGGGCGCGCCGGCCTCGCTCGCCAACTCGTCGGGCATCTTCCTCGGCCCCGACTACCATTTCGACCTGCTGCGGCCGGGCGCGGCGCTGTACGGCATCAATCCCCTGCCCGGCCGCGACAACCCGATGCTGCCCGTGGTGACGCTGAAGGCGCGCATCCTGCAGACCCGCAAAATTGACGCTTTCCAGACCGTTGGATACGGTGGCGCCTGGCGTTCCGCCCGGCCGACCCGCGTGGCGACGATCGCGCTGGGCTATGCCGACGGCTACTTCCGCGTCCTCATCAACCGCACCCATGTCATGCTCGCGGGCCACCGCGTGACGGTGATCGGCCGCGTTTCGATGGACCTCGTCACGATCGACGTCACCGAGGTGCCCGAGCACCTCTGCGAGGTCGGCAGCCTGGTCGAGATCCTCGGGCCGCACATGAGCGCCGACGACCTCGCCGAGCATGCCCGCACCAACGCCTACGAGGTCATGACCGCGCTGGGCCGCCGCTATGCCCGCGTCTACGTCGATGGCCCCGATCCCGAGGCGACGACCGACAGTCCCCCGGAGACCACCGCGTGAACGTGCCCCTCGTCACCCAGCTCGGGCGCATCACGCTCGCCTTCCTCGAGGCGATCGGCGCCGTCAGCGCCTTCGCCCTGCAGGCGATCCGCAACGCGCTGCAGCCGCCGTGGTACCGCCAGCAGATCCTCCGCCAGGTGATGGAGATCGGCTACTACTCGCTGCCGGTGGTCGGCCTGACCGCGATCTTCACCGGCATGGTGCTGGCGCTGCAGAGCTACACCGGCTTCGCGCGCTTCTCGGCCGAGTCGGCGATCCCCAACGTCGTGGTCGTCTCGCTGACCCGCGAGCTCGGGCCGGTGCTGGCCGCCCTGATGGTGGCCGGCCGGGTCGGCGCGGCGATGGCGGCCGAGATCGGCACGATGCGCGTCACCGAGCAGATCGACGCGCTGGTCACGCTGTCGACCAACCCGTTCAAGTACCTCGTGGTGCCGCGGCTGATCGCCGGCGTCGTCACGCTGCCGATCCTCGTGCTGGTCGCCGACATCATCGGCGTGCTCGGCGGCTTCGTGGTCGGTGTCTACAAGCTCGACTTCAACGACGCCGCGTACCTGCGCAACACGCTCGACTTCCTCGAGTTCCAGGACGTCTTCTCGGGCCTCGTCAAGGCGGCGGTGTTCGGCTTCCTGATCTCGCTGATGGGCTGCTACCACGGCTACACATCGCGCGGCGGCGCCCAGGGCGTCGGCCAGGCCACGACCAACGCCGTGGTCTCGGCCTCGGCGCTGATCCTGACGTTCAACTATTTCATCACCGAAGCCTTCTTCTCGATCCGATGAGCATTCCCAAGATCTCGCTCAACGGCGTCACCAAGTCGTTCGGCACCAAGCGGGTGCTGCGCGGCATCGACCTCGACGTGGCGCGCGGCGAGTCGATGGTGGTGATCGGCGGTTCCGGCACCGGCAAGTCGGTGCTGCTGAAGTGCATCCTCGGCCTGGTCCGTCCCGACGCCGGCTCGATCCGTATCGACGACGAGGAGACGGTCGACCTCAACGAGCGCGGCCACAGCCGCGTCATGCGCAAGTTCGGCATGCTGTTCCAGGGCGGCGCGCTGTTCGACTCGCTGCGCGTCTGGGAGAACGTGGCCTTCGGCCCGATCCAGAGCGACGGCATGAAGCCGGCCGAGGCGCGCGAGATCGCGATCGCCAAGCTCGGCAATGTCGGGCTGGCGCCGGAGATCGGCGATCTCTACCCGTCCGAACTGAGCGGCGGCATGCAGAAGCGCGTCGCGCTGGCCCGCGCCATCGCCCGCGAACCGGAGATCATCTTCTTCGACGAGCCGACCACCGGCCTCGACCCGATCATGGCCGACGTCATCAACGACCTGATCGTGAAGTGCGTCAGCGACCTCGGCGCGACCGCGGTGTCGATCACCCACGACATGGCGTCGGCGCGCAAGATCGGCCACCGCATCGCCATGCTGCACGAGGGAAGGCTGATCTGGCAGGGCCCGGTCGGCGAGATCGACCGCTCGGGCAACGCTTACGTCGACCAGTTCATCCACGGCCGCGCCGAGGGGCCGATCCGCATGCAGGTCCGGAAGGGCTGAGATGGCGCGCCCGCTCAAGCGCTTCGCCTGCCAGGCCTGCGGCGCCATCACCTCGAAGTGGAGCGGCCGCTGCGAATCGTGCGGCGAGTGGAACTCGATCGCCGAGGAAGCGGCCCCCGCGCCCGGCCCGGCCGGCGGCGGGCTGGCGCGCGGCGGCAAGGGCCGGCTGATCGAGTTCGCCGGCCTGCGCGGGACGACGCCGCAGCCCGAGCGCTACCGCAGCGGCATCGCCGAGTTCGACCGGGTGTGCGGCGGCGGGCTGGTGGTCGGTTCGGCGCTGCTGATCGGCGGCGACCCCGGCATCGGCAAGTCGACGCTCCTGCTGCAGGTCGCGGCCGCGCTGGCCCGCCAGAACACCGCCTGCGCCTACATCTCGGGCGAGGAGGCGATGGACCAGGTCCGCCTGCGCGCCGAGCGCCTGGGGCTGGGCGACGCCGCCGTGCAACTGGCCGCCGCGACCTCGGTGCGCGACATCATCGCCACGCTGGAGCGGCCCGACGCGCCGCGCGTCGCGGTCATCGATTCGATCCAGACGATGTGGCTCGACACCGTCGAGAGCACGCCCGGCACGGTCAGCCAGGTCCGCGCCTCGGCGCAGGCGCTGGTCGAACTGGCCAAGCGGCGCGGCATCGCCGTGCTGCTGGTCGGCCACGTCACCAAGGACGGCGCGATCGCCGGGCCGCGCGTGCTCGAGCACATGGTCGACACGGTGCTCTATTTCGAGGGCGAGCGCGGCCATCACTTCCGCATCCTGCGCACCGTCAAGAACCGCTTCGGCCCGACCGACGAGATCGGCGTGTTCGAGATGTCCGACCGCGGCCTGTCCGACGTCGCCAACCCCTCCGCCCTGTTCCTCGGCGAGCGCCGCGGCCAGGTCTCGGGCGCCTGCGTGTTCGCCGGCATCGAGGGCACGCGGCCGGTGCTGGTCGAGATCCAGGCGCTGGTCGCGCCCTCGTCCTTCGCCACGCCGCGCCATGCCGTGGTCGGCTGGGACTCCAACCGCCTCGCGATGGTGCTGGCCGTGCTGGAGGCGCGCTGCGGCGTCGCCATCGGCGCCAACGACGTCTACCTGAACGTCGCCGGCGGGCTGCGCATCGGCGAGCCGGCGGCCGACCTCGCCGTCGCCGCGGCGGTGGTGTCGTCGCTGGCCGACGAGCCGGTGCCGACCGACATGGTGGTGTTCGGCGAGATCGGGCTGGGCGGCGAGGTTCGTCCGGTCAGCCAGCGCGAGGCCCGCCTGCGCGAGGCCGAGAAGCTCGGCTTCCGCAGCGCCCTGGTGCCGCGCGGCCGGACCGGCTCGGCTCCCGCCCCGCGCGCCGCGGAGGGCATCGCCATTGACGAAATCGAGCATCTGACCGACCTTGTGGCCCGTTTTCAGGCGCCGGACCGTCCGATGAAGCGGGCGCGGCGCAACGGCCCCTCGGAACGTGGGCGCGAGCAAGGCTAACGGAGCGTTTGGGGCCGATGGAGAAGCTGGGGATCACCGTTTTCGACGTCGCGGTCATCGCGGTGGCCGTGTTCGGGGCGATGATCGGCGCCTCGGCGGGGTTCGCCCATGCCGTGCTGTTCATCGCCTCCTGGATCGCCTCCGGCTGGGTCGCCTGGAAGTACGCCAAGACCATCCAGCCCGAGGTCGAGCAGCTGGTCGGCAGCACCGAGCTGGCCTACTTCCTGTCGATGCTGGCGCTGTTCGTGGGCGCCCTGATCGTGCTGGTGATGCTGACCAACACCCTGTCCCGCTCGGTCCGGGCCAGCCCGCTGGGCAAGCCCGACCGGATCCTCGGCGCCGGCTTCGGCGTGCTTTGCGCCTGGGTCGCCGTCGGCACCGCCTTCCTGTTCTACGGCTACCTCGGCCCGAAGGCCCTGCCGGCCCCGGTCGAGGGTGCGGCGACCTTCCCGATGATCAAGGAAATGGCCAATTTCGTGGAACCGCAGCTGCCGGCCGGCTTCCGCACCCGGCTGTCCGGGCGCGGCCTCGACAGCGGCAGCGTGGCGCCGCCCTCGCCGGCCTCGTCCGACCCGGCCCCGGCCTCCGGGGGCTCGGGCGGCGAGACCAAACCGCCGCAGTGAGTTATCCTTGATGGCGGAAACGGAAGAGCGAGGCTATATACCCGCCGTGTCCAGCGCCTCCCATCGCCACGACCACGACCTCGACAAGTTTCACGAGGAATGTGCGTTGTTCGGCATCTACGGCACCTCCGATGCCGCTGCCCACACCGCGCTCGGCCTGCATGCCCTGCAGCACCGCGGCCAGGAGGCCTCGGGGATCGTCACCTTCGACGGCAAGCTTTTCCACAACCACCGTGCCGCCGGCCTGGTCGGCGACATCTTCGGCGAGCAGGCGGTCATCGCCAAGCTGCCGGGCTACGCGGCGATCGGGCATAACCGCTATGCCACGACCGGCGGCTCGTCCGACCGCAACATCCAGCCGATCTTCGCCGACTTCGACTTCGGCGGCCTGGCGCTGGCCCACAACGGCAACCTGACCAACGCCTACCTGCTGCGCAAGGAACTGGTACGGATCGGCTGCCTGTTCCAGTCGACCACCGACACCGAGGTGATCAACCACCTGATCGCCCGCTCGGCCTACTCGACCGTGGTCGACCGGCTGATCGACGCGCTGGGCCGGGTCAAGGGCGCCTACTCGCTGCTGCTGCTGACCAACGAGGAACTGATCGGCGTGCGCGACCCGATGGGCGTGCGCCCGCTGGTCGTCGGCCGGCTCGAGGATTCGTGGATCCTGACCTCGGAGAGCTGCGCCCTCGACATCATCGGCGCCCGCTTCGTGCGCGACGTCGAGCCGGGCGAGATCGTGATCGTCAACGGCAGCGGCCTGCACTCGATCAAGCCGTTCACCCGCCAGACGCGCCGCTTCTGCGTGTTCGAGCACATCTACTTCGCGCGGCCCGACTCGCGGGTCGAGGGCATCGGCGTCTACGACGCGCGCAAGCGCATCGGCATGGAACTGGCCAAGGAGAGCCCGATCCCGGCCGACGTGGTCGTGCCCGTCCCCGACTCCGGCGTGCCGGCGGCGATCGGCTACGCCGCGCAGTCGGGCCTGCCGTTCGAGCTCGGCATCATCCGCAACCACTATGTCGGCCGCACCTTCATCGAGCCGGCCGACCACATCCGCCACCTCGGCGTGCGGCTGAAGCACAACGCCAACCGCGCCCACATCGAGGGCAAGCGGGTCATCCTGGTCGACGACTCGATCGTGCGCGGCACGACCTCGAGCAAGATCGTCGAGATGGTGCGCAACGCCGGCGCCCGCGAGGTCCACATGCGGATCGCCGCGCCGCCGACCACCGACCCGTGCTTCTACGGCATCGACACGCCGGAGCGCGACAAGCTCCTGGCCTCGCGCTACGACGTCGCCGGCATGGCCAAGTTCATCGGCGTCGATTCGCTCGCCTTCCTGACGATCGACGGCCTGTACCGCGCGATGGGCATGCCCGGCCGCAACCCGGCCGATCCGGGCTTCTGCGACGCCTGCTTCACCGGCGAGTACCCGATCGCGCTCGACGACGTGAAGGGCTCGGAAGACCGCCAGCTCTCGCTGCTGGTCGAATCGGCCTGAGGCTTCCCGACATGTCCGCGGCATCTCCCGGCCGGCTCGCCGGCCGCCTCGCCTTGGTGACCGGCGCCTCGCGCGGCCTCGGCGCCGCCGCCGCGCTGGCCTTCGCCCGCGAGGGCGCGCACGTCGTCGCGGTCGCCCGCACCGTGGGCGGGCTCGAGGAACTCGACGACCGCATTCGCGCCGTCGGCGGCGAGGCGACCCTGGTGCCGCTCGACGTCACCGACGGGCCGGGGATCGACCGGCTCGGCCAGGCGCTGTACGAGCGCTTCGGCCGGCTCGACGTGCTGCTCGGCAACTCCGCGATCCTGGGCGTGCTGTCGCCGATCGGGCACATCGACCCGGAGATGTTCGAGAAGGTCATGGCGACCAACGTCACCGCCAACTGGCGGCTGATCCGCTCGCTCGACCCGCTGCTGCGCCGCTCCGACGCCGGCCGCGCGATCTTCGTGACCTCGGGCGTGTCGCGCCGCGCCATCGCCTACTGGAGCGCCTACGCGGCCAGCAAGGCGGCGCTCGACATGCTGGTCACGACCTACGCCGCCGAGGTCGCGCACACCGCGGTGCGGGTCAACCTCTACAATCCCGGCCCGATGCGCACCGGGATGCGCGCGCAGGCCTTCCCCGGCGAGCCGGAGGAGCAGCAGGTGCCGCCCGAGGCCCATGGCGAGGCGCTGGTGCGGCTGGCGATGCCGGCCTGCACCATGACCGGCCAGTGGGTGGCCGGCGATGAGGCCCTGGCGGCGCCGGGCCGGCCCGACGCCTAGCCCCAACCCTAGCCCCGACGCCTAACCCTTGCGCTTCGGCGCGTAGGGATTGCGCGGCTTGCGCATCGACAGCCGGATCGGCACGCCGGGCATGCCGAAATCGTCGCGCAGCCGGTTGGTCAGGAAGCGCAGGTAATCGTCGCCCAGCTCCTCGGGCTGGCTGACCGACAGGATGAAGGTCGGCGGCCGGCGCTTGATCTGGGTCATGAAGCGCAGCCGGATGCGGCGACCGTTGCTGGCCAGCGGCGGCGGATGCAGCGTCTCCATCTCGCGCAGCCAGCGATTGAGCTTGGGCGTCGGCACGCGCTTGTTCCAGATCGCGTAGGTCTCGAACACCTTGGGCATCAGCCGCTCGACGCCGCGGCCGTTCATCGCCGAGAAGCCGACGATCGGCACGTCCTTGACCTGGGCGAACGACGCCTCGAGCCGGTCGCGCAGCTTGCGCCACGCCTTGGTCGACTCCGACCGGTCGTCGGCCAGCAGGTCGGTCTTGTTGACCGCGATGACCAGCGCGCGGCCCTCCTCGATCACCCAGCCGGCGATGTTGAGGTCCTGCTTCTCGGCCATGTCGGAGGCGTCGAGCACCACCACCGCGACGTCGGCGAGGCGGATGGTGTCGAGCGTGTCGGCGACCGACGCGGCCTCCAGCTTGGCCTCGATGCGGCTGCGCCGGCGCATGCCCGCGGTGTCGACGAGACGGACCGGCTTGCCCTTCCATTCCCACTCGACGCGGATCGCGTCGCGCGTGATGCCGGCCTCGGGCCCGGTCAGCACGCGCTCGCTGCCGACCAGCCGGTTGAGCAGCGTCGACTTGCCGACGTTGGGACGGCCGACGATCGCCAGCAGCAGCGGCCGGTCGGGCGCGTCCTCGGCATCGAGGTCGCCGTCGGCCTCGCCCTCCTCGTCCTCGTCCGGCACCGGCTCGATGTGGCGGCCGAGCGCCTCGTGCAGGTCGGAGAGCCCCTCGCCGTGCTCGGCCGACACCGGGATCGGTTCGCCCAGCCCCAGCCCGTGCGCCTCCGCGAGGCCCTGGCGGCCGGCCCGGCCCTCGCACTTGTTGGCGACCACGATGACCTTGTCGGCGCGCTTGCGCAGCCAGCCGGCGAAGCTCTCGTCGAGCGGCACGACGCCGGCCCGCGCGTCGACCAGGAACAGCACGACGTCGGCGCTGTCGATCGCCCGCTCGGTGAAGCGCCGCATGCGCGCCTCGAGCGCCTCGCCGCCCGTGGTCTCCCAGCCGGCGGTGTCGAGCAGCGTGAAGGCGAGGTCGCCCAGCCGCGCCGGCGCCTCGCGGACGTCGCGCGTCACGCCCGGCGTGTCGTCGACGATGGCGCGCCGCCGCCCGACCAGGCGGTTGAACAGCGTCGACTTGCCGACGTTCGGCCGGCCGACGATGGCGACCCGCGGGACGCGGGTCTCTGGGTCAGCCGGGGGATCAGCGGAGGGCAATGAGCCGGCCCGAGTCGGTCAGGATGTAGATCGTGCGGTTGGCGATGACCGGTCCCAGCCGGGCCGGGTCGCGCAGGTCGATCTTGCCGAGGATCTGGCCGTTCTGCGGCGACACGGCGAGCAGTTCGCCGAGCGTGCCGGTGACCAGCAGGCGGTCGCCGGCCAGCACCGGGCCCGACCACAGGACCGGCCGCTTGCGCGCCTGGTCGCGGTACTGGGTGAGCGGCGTCACCCACTTGATCTTGCCGGTGTCGCGGCTGAGCGCGGCGAGGTCGGCGCTGCCGGTGGTGACGTAGACGAAGTTGCCGGCCGGCCACGGCGTCTGGTAGCCGCCGATGTTGCGGTCCCACACGCGCGAGCCGGTGCGCAGCTCGACCGCCGCCATCTGGCCCGCCGAGCCCATCGCCAGCACCACGCCGCGGTCGATCACCGGGCGGCCGCGGATGTCGGTCAGGTTGCCGAAGGCGCGGACCTCGCCGCGCGCGCCGATCATCGTCTCGTTCCAGATCGCGCGGCCGTTGTCGACGCGCAGGCCGACCAGCTCCCCCGACGAGAACGGCGCGACGATGAACTCGCCCGAGCCGGCCGGGCTGTTGCCGCTGACGTAGCCCGCCGACTCCTGCAGGCCGGTGAAGCTCCACAGCTCGGAGCCGTCGGACGCCGCCAGCGCCTGCAGCTTGTTGTCGATGCTGATCGCGAACACGCGGTCGGCGAACACCAGCGGCGCGCCGCGCACCGGCGCGGTGACCGTCGACATCCAGACTTCCTTGCCGTCGTTCGGGTCGAGCGAGTAGACGGCGGCGAAGCCGGTGGTCACGAACAGCCGGCCGCCGTAGTAGGCCAGCCCGCCGCCGAACTCGTCGGTGTCGCGCGACTTCTCCGGCTTCAGCGTGACCCGCCACAGGAGCTGGCCGGTGTCGGCGTTGAAGGCCGAGACCGTGCTCTGCGCGTCCTTGGCGAAGACCTTGCCGTCGGCCACCACCGGCGGCGTCGTCAGGATGCGCGACGAGGTCGTGCCGGCGCCGACGTCGGCGGTCCAGATGATCTGCGGCGACGCGCCGATCGCCAGGTTGTGCATGGCGTAGTTGGCGAAGCCGCCGGACTGCGGCCACGACGTGTTGACCGTCGCCGCCGGCAGCGTCACGGAGACGCTCGCCATGTCCTTGTCGGCCTCGAGCTCGCCGCGCTCGGAGAACACCGCCTGGCGTTCGCCGGACAGCGGCACCTTGGACTTGCCGAACCAGTCGTCGAAGGTGTCACAGCCGGCCAGGGAAACGGCCAGCAGCAGGCCGGTCAGCGCGATGCGGGCGGGAGCCGCGGTCAGGGCGATCGCCATGGTGCCTACTTGGCCTCCGACGCGGCGTGGAGATTGAGCATCGCGGTGGCGCGCTGCGCGGCGGCCTGCGGCACCTGCGGGTCCTTGGAGATCTCGGTCCACAGTTCGCGCGCCCGCTTGAGGTCGCCCTTGCGCAGCGCCAGCATGCCCTGCAGCTCGCGCACGCTGAGGCGGAACGGACGGTCCGGCCCGGCCAGCGGCTCGAGCGCGGCGACCATCTCCTCGGCCTTCGGCGTGTCGATGCTCTTGTAGCCGGCGATCACGCGGGCGAGGTCGGCCAGCTCGGACGGCGACAGCGTGGCCGCGGTCGCCGTCAGGGCGGCGATCTCGGCCTCGACCGGCTCGCGCAGCTGCGCGACCACCAGCGCGGCGAGCGCGCGGTACGGCTCGGGCGCGCCCTGCGCCTGGGTCTCCAGCGCCTTGACGGCGGCCGGGCGGTCCTGGGCGATCTGGGCGAGCGCCGCCGAGTAGGCGGCGCTGGCCGCGGCCCGGCGCGAGGTGTCGTACTGGCGCCAGCCGACGAAGCCCACGGCGGCCACGACCACCAGCACGGCGGCCGCCACCACCCAGGTTCCCCAGCGGTTCCACCACTCCTTCAGCTCGTCCTTGCGGACGGCCTCGTCGACCTCATGGAAAGCGGCGGAATCGGACAACGTCGGCTCCCGGATTATCGCGGAATATCAACAGCTTCAGGGCCGGTTCATAGACCCCTGACCGGCCTTTGGCAAACCACCGTGGCGGGGCGGTTTGGGGGCGATTCGGGGGCGCTTTACCCTCCCCCGCCGTTCTGTAACAATTCACCCCCGACGTCATGGTGAACTGCTGGGCTGAATGACCAACCTGTTCCGACTGGCCGATCAGCGGGCGCGGCGCCGCATCGTCTCGTTCGACCGCAAGGAGCTCGCCCGCCTGCTCGGCCTGTACAGCATGCGGGTCGCCACCGGCGAGTGGCGCGACTACGCCATCGACTTCCGGCCGGGCATGGCGATCTTCTCGATCTTCCGGCACACCGCCGAGCAGCCCCTGTTCGCCATCGCCAAGGTCCCCGGCGCCAGCCAGGGCGGCTACGTGGTCTACAACGGCCCGCGCAAGCTGGCCCACGGCGAGACCCTCGAGGACGTGCTCAAGGTCTTCGAGCGCAAGCTGAAGCTGCTGACCAGCTGAGCCGGCAGCGCCCGGATCCGGTTTCGCCCCGCCTCTCAAGGAACTTGCAGAACCTATTGATTTTGCAACCGGAAACGCCATTGCCGATGGTTCCTCGATGTCGCCTCGGTGACGACATCGGTACACTTTGCCGGCGTCGCCCGCCGGTCCCCACCCGGCAGGCGTTATATTACCACAGTTATCAACCGGGCGCACGCCCCATCTAGGCGAGACCCGCGTACTGGTCCGGCTTGAACCCGACCAGCAGCTTGCCGCCGACCTCGACCACCGGCCGCTTGATCATCGACGGCTGGGCCAGCATCAGGTCGATCGCCTTCGTCTCGGTGAGCCCTTCCCGTTCGGCCTCGGGAAGCTTGCGGAACGTCGTGCCCGACCGGTTCAGCAGGACTTCCCAGCCGACCTTCCGCGCCCAGCCCTCGAGGCGTGCGCGGTCGATCCCCGCGACCTTGTAGTCGTGGAACGCGTAGGCCACGCCCTTGTCGTCGAGGAAGCGCCACGCCTTCTTCATCGTGTCGCAATTCTTGATGCCGTAGATTGTGACCGTCACGACCCCTCCGGCTTTTTGTGCCACCACGTGTCGGCCCCGGCATAGCCCGGGCGTCCTCGGGATATCAACGCCATCGACCCGGAGCAGAGAATGCCCCTCCACGAACTCGTCCTGACCCGACTGATCGACGCCCCGCCGGAGAAGGTCTACCGCTGCTGGACCGAGCCCGAGCTGCTGAAGCAG
>JAIUOX010000001.1 GCA_020160955.1 Pseudomonadota bacterium | reverse complement strand
GTTGCTTCAATTCGCCGTGGTCCTGGCCAAGCACCGGCACTTCGGCCGGGCGGCGGCGGTCCTGCGGATCAGCCAGCCGACGCTCAGCCGCAACATCGCGACCCTCGAGAAGCAGGTCGGCGTCCGGGTGTTCGAGCGCTCGCGGCGCGACGTCGTGGCGACGCCGGCCGGCAGCGACTTCCTCAGGATGGCCGACGAACTGGTGTCGCGCGCCGAGGCGATCGCCAACCGGCTGCAAATGGTGCGCGACGGCCAGGGCGGCCGGCTGCGGGTAGCGAGCGGCACCTATGTCCACGACGTCGCGGTCCTGCCGGCCGCCGCCGAGCTGATCCGCCAGAGCCCGACGGTCCGGATCGAGCTGCTGGAGCGCGAGTGGACCGCCGTGCTCGGCATGCTGATGACCGACCAGGTCGACTTCGCGGTGTTCGACGTCAGCACCCTCACCCGCATGCCGTCGCTGCGCATCGAAGCGCTGGGCAAGCTGAAGGGCGTCTATTTCTGCCGCGCCGGCCACCCCGCGCTGAAGCGCGGCAAGACCCTCCAGCCCGACGATCTCAAGGCCTATCCCTTCGCGATGCCGACGCTGTCGCAGCTCCATGTCGGGATGATCGACCACGTCGACGCCGGCCTGACCATCGACCCGGCGAGCGGCGGGCTGCTGCCGTCGATCGCGGTGTCGTCGTTCCGCAATGCCCGCGAGATCGTCGAGCGCACCGACGCGATCAGCCTCGGCCATCCCAGCCAGATCCGTGACGGCATCGCCGCCGGCCGGCTGGTCGAACTGACGCTGCCGTGGGTGCGCAAGCTGCCGGTGGTCGAGATGGGGGTAGCCTACAAGCGCGACCGCACCCTGCCGCCGGTCGCCCGCACCTTCGTGACGCTGGTGCGCAAGCACATGCGGCTGGCCACCCGGGCGTGACGCGCGCGGCCGCTCAGACCTGGAGCAGGCTGCCGTAGCCGTCGATCGGGACGTGGACGCCCGACAGGCGCAGGCAATGCCACAGGCTGGCCTGGTTGGCCGAGACCACCGGCCGCTGCAGGTCCTGCTCGAGCGCCTCGAGGATGCCGACGCAGCGGAAGCCCGTTCCGGCGATCAGCACGCCGTCGGCGCCGACCGGGCAGTGCGTGCGGACCTGCTGGAACAGCGCCTCGACCTGCTGGGCGTAGCCCGCGCCCTGCCCGACCAGTTCGCCCGGCGCGAGATCGCGCCAGCCGCGGCCGGGGTCGTAGCGATGGTGCGCGAAGGGCGCGACGCCGTGGTCGGCGTAGTAGGCCAGCCCGGCTGCCACCGTGCGGTCGTCGAACCACGGCGGCAGCACGAGGAACGGGCGGCGGATGTTGGAGGCCTTGAGCGCGGCCACGGTGTCGAGGCCGTTGGTCGTGACGACGACGCCGGCGCGCAGCAGTGGCGTCATCGCCGCGATGCTCGCCTCGTCCCAGCCCTTGCCGCCGACCAGGCTGCTCGAGCTGTGGCCGATGGTGACGGCCGACAGCTCCATCGCGGCGAACTGGCGGCAGCCGCGCACGATGTCGTCTTCCGGCTCGACGCCGGAGCGGTCGTCGCGCCAGCGCAACCACGGCGCGCGCGCGGTGACGCGAGCGGCATGCACCGACACGTCGGGCGGCGCCATCGCCCACCACTCGGCCTCGGGAATCGCCTCGTTGCCGACGATGAACATGCCGAGGCGGGCCCGCCAGCCCCAGTTGTCGCGCGCGATCATGGCTTCATCATCCCTTCCAGCCAGCGTTCGGCGGCGCGCACGCTGGTGAACAGCCGCATCGGCCGGTCGGCCGCCGCCATGATGCCGAGGATCCGCGCCACCGCGTCGGCACCGTCGCGCGACAGCACGATCGCCAGCGGCCCGACCGGGCCGTCGTGGTAGCCGCGCAGCCTGACCCCGACCGCCATCATGTCGTCGTGGGTCATCTGCAGGGTCGCGCCCCGCCCATCGATCAGCTTGCGCCAGGCCACCGCGCCCGCTGCGTCGATCGCCTCGAGGTAGGCCTCGACATCGGCGCGCGTCACCGCGCCCTCGGCCAGCACGGCGACGCTCTCGAAGTCGGGATCGACGGTCCAGGTGATCGGCATGCGGCTAGCGGAAGTGGAACCGGGTTCCCTGCTCGGGAACGATGAAGCGCACGCCGAGGTCGTTGCCGGCCTCCAGTTCCTGCAGCACGCGGGCCTGCGGCTGCTCGCGGCCGAGCGCGTACTTGATGTGGCTGATCACGACCGGCAGGCCCTTGAGCGCCCCGCCGCCGGCCAGCCGGTCGAGCTCGCGCAGCTGCTCCAGCACGTAGCGCGGCGTCAGGTGGCCGAACAGCAGGTTGTCCGGCCGGTCGCTGGTGTAGGAAACCTCGATGACCAGCGCCTTCAGCCGCCGGTCGCGCGCCGGCCCGGCGACCGCCGTCCAGAGGTCGCGCAGGCGGGTGGCCTTCTCGACGCTGTCGGGGCCGGTATCGCCGAGACAGACCAGGCTGTCGCCGCCGCTCTCGATCACGAAGGCGGTCGATTCGACGCCGCCGTGGCTCAGCGGGTGGGCCGTCACCGTCATCGCGGTGTCGGCGAGCGGCGTCGCCACGCCGGGCTTGAGGTCCTGCATCGCGTACTTGCGAAGCTGCGGCGCCTTCCCGCGATCGGTGAAGTTGGGCCAGGCGCGCCAGTTGAAATAGGTCTCGACGAGGTCGGCGCCGACCGACGGCAGGGCGTAGATCGGCTTCTTCGAATCGTCCGGCGAGGCGATGACCAGGCCGGCGACGTGGTCGAGGTGGGCGTGGCTGACGAGGTAGCCCTTGATCACCGTGGTGAGCGCGAAGCCGACCCGGCCAAGATCGACGCCGGCCGGCACCGCCAGCCCCGCCAGCGCCCCCTTCTCGTCGGCGACCTTGAGGCCGTTGACCAGCGAGCCCGCGTCGCAGGTCACGGCGCGGGCGTCGCCGTGCGGGTGGATCATCGAGGCGCTGAGGTTGCCGTCCTGGATGCCGCCCAGCGCGCCCAGCACGACGAGGTCGAAGCCGTCGGCGGCGTGAGCCGGCGCGATGGCCGACAGCGACAGGCCGACCGCGACCGTCGCGAGGAGACGTCCCATGAAAAACCTCCGCCGAAGCGTCCGGCGGAGGTTAGCTCGTGGCGGCGCGGCCGCCCACGCCGGATATGTCCCGACAATCGGTACGAACCGCTACTTGCGGGTCAGCGGCCCCTCGAACTCGCAGTAGCCGTAGAGCTTGATCTTCGACTCGGCGCCGCCGATCTGGCCGATGACGTCCATCATGCCGCCGCCGCCGACCATCGCCGCGGTCTTGATCGCGCCGTTCTTGCCGAGCGTGGTCTCGAAGGAGCGCTCGGGCCGGCCTTCCTGCTGGAACCGGCCCTTCACCGAATCGCCGTCGACGGTGACATCGATCACCATCTTGTAGGTCGGGCACTTGGAACTGCCGGGCACGTTCTTGCCGTAGCCCGTCCAGGTGTAGACGGTCGGCTGGGCGTTGGCCGCGCCGGCCAGCAGCACGCCGGCCGCCAGTCCGACAATTGCTCGCTTCAGCATCGCTCTCCTCTTCCGTCACGGAACTTTGACCGGGCGATTCTAGACAATTTACCTGCGGAAATCGCCTGCTTGAAGGCATCCTGTCACGGCCTGGAGGCCCCCATGACCGATCGCGCGCCGCGCCGGCTGTTCGACAGCCACTGCCACATCATCGACCACCGCTTCCCGCTGGTCGCCAACCAGGGCTTCCTGCCGGAGCCGTTTCCCGCCGAGGCGTACCTCGCGGCGGCGCGGCCGCTGGGCGTCGCCGGCGGGGCCATCGTCTCGGGCTCCTTCCAGGCCAACGACCAGACCTACCTCGAGGACGTGCTGCCGCGGCTCGGCAAGGGCTGGGTCGGCGTCACCCAGGTCGCCGCCGACTGTCCCGACGCCGAGATCGCGCGGCTGGCCGGCATCGGCGTCCGCGCCGTGCGTTTCAACATGTTCCGCGGCCGCATCGACAGCCTCGACGCCCTGGTCGCGCTGGCGACCCGCTGCCATGCCGTGGCCGGGTGGCATGCCGAGCTCTACGCCGATGCCGCCGCGCTGGCGCCGCACGTCGGCCGGCTGGCGGCGCTGCCGCAGCTGGCGATCGACCATCTCGGGATGACCGAGGCCGGGCTGCCGGTGCTGCTCGACCTCGTGGCGGCCGGTTGCAAGGTCAAGGCGACCGGCTTCGGCCGGGTCCAGATGGACGTGCCGAAGGCCCTCGAGCGGATCGCCCGGGCCGATCCCGGCGCGCTGGTGTTCGGCACAGACATGCCGTCGACCCGCGCCAAGCGGCCGTTCGAACCGGCCGACATCGACCTCGTCGAGGGCACGCTGGGCGCCGACCTCGCGCGGCGGGCGTTCTGGGACAACCCGCTCGCGCTCTACCGCGTCGCCTCCTAGCGGCCCTCGAACTTCGGCTCGCGCTTCTCGAGGAAGGCGCGGATGCCTTCCTTCATGTCCTGAGTCTGCATCAGCGGCAGCAGCTGCAGGAAGACGTGGTGGACGTGCTCGTTGAACGGCTCGTTCCACGCCATGCGCATCATCCGCTTGGCGGCCTGGATGGCGAGCGGCGCGTTGGCCGCGATCTCGAGCGCCAGCGCACGGGCCGCGCCCATGACCTCGGCGTCCGGCACCACCGAATTCACGAGCCCCAGTTCGAGCGACTGCGCCGCCGAGAGCGTGCGGCCGGTGAAGATGATCTCCGACGCCTTGGCCCAGCCGAGCAGGCGCGGCAGGTACCAGGTGCCGCCCGACTCGGGCAGCACGCCGCGCTTGGCGTAGGACGCCGCGAGCTTGGCCGACGACGCCATGACGCGGATGTCGGCGCCCAGCGCGAGGTCGAGGCCGTAGCCCGCGGCCGAGCCGTTGAGCGCGGCGATCACCGGCTTGTCGAGCGCGTGCAGCACCGGCGGCGGCGTGTTGCGCAGGTCGATGTTGGTCGGCGTGGCACCCGAACCGACGCTCAGGTTGTCGGTGCCCTTGCTTTGGGCCTCGAGATTCAGCCCGGCGCAGAAGGCGCGGCCGGTGCCGGTCAGGACGACGACGCGCACCGCCTTGTCCTCGTTGGCCCGGACCAGCGCGTCGGTCAGTTGCCGCAGCATCGGCCCCGAGATGGTGTTCAGGCGCTGCGGCGCGTTCAGCGTGATCGTGGCGATCGCGTCGTCGACCGCGTAGAGCAGCTCGTCCGGCATTACCGCCGGTGCGGGCTGGGCCGCAAATTGGCTCATGTTTCCTCTCCCTGCCGAAGGGCGGTATGGTGGCGCAGGAGACCTGGACACGCCATGCAAAACCGTTTCATCGACCTCTACAGCGACACCAAGACCAAGCCCTCGCCCGGCATGCGGAAAGCCATGGCCGAGGCCGAGGTCGGCGACGAGCAGAAGATGGAAGACCCCACGGTCAACCGCCTGCGCGAGCGCGTCTGCGAGCTGCTCGGCACCGAGGACGCGGTGTTCCTGCCGAGCGGCACGATGGCCAACCAGATCGCGATCCGCGTCCACTGCCGGCCGGGCGACGAGGTGATGGCCGACAAGACGGCGCACATCATCAACTCCGAGGGCGGCGGCCCGGCGGCCAACGCCAGCGTCATGATCCGCACCATCGACGGCACCGCCGGCGTGTTCACCGGCGAGCAGCTCAAGGCGTCGCTGCGCGATCCCGCCAGCCGCTACAACCCGCGCTCGCGGCTGGTCTCGATCGAGAACACCTCGAACGGCGGCTTCGGCACGGCGTGGCCGCTCGCCACCATGCAGGGCGTCGCCGAGGTGGCGCGCGCCGCCGGCGTCAGCCTGCACATGGACGGCGCGCGGCTGGCCAATGCCTGCGTGAAGTCGGGGACCAAGGCGCGCGACTATGCCGCCTGCGTCGACTCGCTGTGGCTCGACTACACCAAGGGGCTGGGCGCGCCGGTCGGCGCGACGCTGGCCGGGTCGAAGGCCTTCATCCAAGAATCGTGGCGCCACAAGCAGATGATGGGCGGCTCGATGCGCCAGTCCGGCGTGATCGCCGCGGCGGCGCTGTACGCGCTGGAGCACAACTGGGACCGCCTCGCCGAGGACCACGACAATGCCCGGCACCTCTCCGAGGGCCTGGCCAACATCAAGGGCATCGCCATCGACGTGCCGCGCATGCAGACCAACCTGGTGTTCTTCGAGGTCACCAAGCCGGGCTGGACGGCGCAGCGGCTGGTCGATGCCTGCAAGGAGCGCGGCGTCGGGCTGGGCGCCAACACCGCCTCGCGGCTGCGCGCCGTCACCCACCTCGATGTCGGCCGCAAGGACATCGACGTGGCGCTGAAGACCATCAGCGACGTCCTCGCCGCCTGATGAACGCGCCGCTGAAGCTCGGCCAGTCGATCGTCCGCCGCGAGGACGCGAGGCTGCTGACCGGGCGCGGCCGCTACACCGACGACACGGTGCCGGCCGGCACCGCCTGCGTGCTGTTCGTGCGCTCGCCCTATGCCCATGCGCGGCTGAACGGCATCGAGACCGGCGCGGCCGCCGCGGCGCCGGGCGTCGCCGCGGTCTACACCGGCCGCGACCTCGAGGCCGACGGCGTCGGCCACCTGCCGACCGTCAGCGAGATCAAGGACGAGGCCGGCAACCGCCACCGCGAGCCGCGCCACCTGCCGATGGCGCCCGATCGGGCGCGCCACGTCGGCGACATCGTGGCGATGGTCGTCGCCGACACGCTCGACCAGGCGCGCGACGCCGCCGAGCTGCTGGAGATCGACTGGGAGCCCCTGCCCGCCGTGGTCACCGCCGCGCAGGCGCTCGCCGCGGGCGCGCCGCTGGTCCACGACGACGTGCCGGGCAACCTGATGTGCCACTGGGGCAAGGGTGACGCCGCGGCGGCCGAGGCCGCGCTGGCGCGCGCCGCACACGTCACGCGGCTGGCGATCCGCTCGCCGCGCCAGGTCGTGCACTACCTCGAGACGCGCGCGGCGTGGTCGAGCTGGGATGCAGCGGGCGAGCTCGTCACCGTCACCCTGTCGAGCCAGGGCGTGCAGATCCCGCACCGCCTGATGTGCGAGCGCGTGCTCAACATCCCCAAGGAGAAGTTGCGGCTGGTCACCGAGGACGTCGGTGGCGGCTTCGGCCCGAAGTTCCCGATCTCGGCCGAGGCGACGCTGGTCGCCTGGGCGACCCGCAAGCTCGGCCGCGGCCTGCGCTGGACCGCCGAGCGCGGCGAGATGTCGATGAGCGACAGCCATGCCCGCGACCTCGTCGCGGAGGGCGCGCTGGCGCTCGACGCCGACGGCCGCTTCGTCGGCCTCACGGTGCGGGCCCAGGCCAACTACGGCGCCTATGTCTCGATGTTCGCCCCGACCATCCCGACCACCGGGCTGGCCAAGGTGATTTCCGGCCTCTACCGCATCCCGGCGATCCGCGTCGACTTCGACTGCGCCTTCAGCAACACCGTGCCGGTCGACGCGATCCGCGGCGCCGGCAAGCCCGAGGCGCTGTTCCTGCTCGAGCGCCTGGTCGACCTCGCCGCCCACGAGACCGGCCGCGACCCGGCCGAGTTGCGCCGACTCAACCTGCTGGGGCCGGACGACATGCCCTACGCGGCGGCCAGCGGCTACACCTACGACGCCGCCGACTGCCGGCGCCTGTTCGAGACCGCGCTGGCGACCGCCGACGTCGCGGGCTTCGGCGCCCGCCGCGCCGCCAGCGAGGCGGCCGGCCTGCGGCGCGGCCTGGGTCTCGCCTGCCACCTGCACGGCACCGGCGGTATCGCCGACGAGCACGCGGTGATCGAGGTCCGGCCCGACCGGCTGGTCGCCCGCGTCGGCACGCAGAGCCAGGGCCAGGGCCACGAGACGGTGTTCGCGCAGGTCCTGTCGGCGGCGCTCGGCGTGCCGGTCGACCGGATCGAGGTCCGCCAGGGCGACAGCCGCACTATCCCGCGCGGCGGCGGCACCGGCGGCTCCTCGTCGACGATCATCAGCGGCACCACGCTGACCCGCGCCGCCGACGTGGTGATCCAGCGGGGCCGCGACCTCGCGGCCGAGCGGCTGGAAGCGGCGGTGGCCGACATCGCCTACCGCGACGGCGTCTTCGAGGTGGTCGGCACCGACCGCCGGGTCGGGCTGTTCGCCCTGGCCGAGGCGAAGCCGTTCGAGGGCGACGCGCTGTTCGCCGACAAGATCGAGTCGTTCCCGACCGGGGTGATGGTCTGCGAGGCCGAGGTCGATCCCGAGACCGGCGCGGTGCGGATCGACCGCCTGGCCGAGATCGGCGACTGCGGCGTCGTGGTCAACCCGCGCCTGCTGGCCGGCCAGCTGCACGGCGGCATCGTCCACGGCCTCGGCAACGCCCTGATGGAAGAGGCGGTCTACGACGACGAGGGCCAGCTCCTGTCGGCGACGCTGATGGACTATGCCCTGCCGCGCGCCGGCGACGTGCCGTCGATCGCCGTCGCGACCATCGAGACGCCGTCGCCCAACAACATGCTGGGCCTCAAGGGGGTCGGCGAGCTGTCGATCAACGGCGCGCCGGCGGCGGTCGCCAACGCCGTGCTCGACGCGCTGCGCCCGCTGGGCGTGCGCCACATCGACATGCCGATCACCGCCCAGAAGGTCTGGCAGGCGCTTCAGGCGAACAGCGTCAGCGCCCCGCGGCCGGCGACGTAGAGCCCGGCGACGATCACGAAACCCGCGAAGATGCGGCCGAGCAGCGCCTTGTCGTGCGACAGCGCGGCGTTGGCGCGGCTGCCCACCAGCGCGCCGACCAGACCGCCGGCCACCAGCAGGCCCGCGACCGGCCAGTCGATCAGGCCCGACCACGCGTAGCTCGATGCCGACGCGGCGCCGAACGCCGCGACGCCCACCAGCGAGGCGCTGGTCGCGTCGCTCACGTCCATGTCGGCCGCCCACATCAGGCCGGGCACGATCAGGAAGCCGCCGCCGATCCCGAAGAAGCCGGACATCAGGCCGACCGCGAGGCCGGCCACGGCGAGGCGCGGCACCAGGCGGCGGGCGGTCTCGCGGCCCAGCCACGGCGAGGGCTCGTCGGCATGCGGCTTCGGCCGCAGCATAAGCAGCCCGACCACGATCATCAGGACGCCGAACAGGGCCAGCAGCTTCTGGCCATCGACCGCCTTGCCGAACTCCGCGCCGAGCAGCGCGCCGGCGACGCCGGCCGCGCTGAAGACGATGGCGCACAGCCAGCGCACCGGGGCGTGGCGGGCGTGCAGGGCGAGGTTGACCAGCGCGTTCAGCGACACGGCGAGGGCCGCCGCGCCGATCGCCGCGTGCGGCGCGACGCCGACGACGTAGACCAGCAGCGGCACGGCGAGGATCGAGCCGCCGCCGCCGATCAGGCCGAGCACCAGCCCGACCAGGCTGCCGGAAGCCAGCGCCAGCAGCTCCATCGACAGGGGCATCGACTAGACGCCCATCGCGCGGGCGGCGGCGCGGTTCCACGGCATCAGCGCCAGCACCTTGGCCATGCCGCACCAGCCGCTGATGCCGGCGAAGGTCAGGCCGGCGCCGATGAAGCCCGACAGGGCGAAGAACCTAGGCGACACCGCGAAGCCCAGGATGACGCCCAGCAGGACGAGGCTGCCGGCCGTGATCTGGACCTGGCGCATGATCTCGATCGGCTGGCGCACCGAGCGGGGCGGCGTGGCGAGCGGCAGGCCCGCCCGCTTCCAGGCGTCGATGCCGCCTTCGAGCAGGTAGGCGTCGCAGCCCGCGGCGTCGGCCAGCCGGGTGGCGTTGGCGGCCGTGCGGGCGCCCGACCGGCAGTGGAAGATCACCGCCGCGCCGGCCGGCGCGTCGACCGGGGCGAGGCGCGACAGCGGGTTGTGCCGGGCGCCGGGCACGTGCTCGCGGGAATGCTCGTCGGCCTCGCGGATGTCGACGAGGACAGCGCCCTGGTCGATCAGGGCACGGGCGCGGGCGACATCGATGATGGGCAGCGACATGGGAAGGTTTCCTTTCAGAGAGGGTCAGTCCTGGCAGTAGAGCCGGTGCAGCGTGGCCAGCAGGCCTTCGATCCGCTTGTCGGCGACGCGGTACCACAGCGTCTGGCCGTCGCGCCGGTAGGTGACGATGTCCTCCGCCCTGAGCTTGGCGAGGTGCTGTGACAGGGCCGACTGCGACAGGCCGACCGCCTCGGCCAGCCCGTTCACCGTCGCCTCGCCCTCCTCCACCAGGGTGCAGAGGACCAGCAGCCGCCGGTCGTTCGACAGCGCCGCCAGCACGTCGGCGACATCGCCGGCGCGGGCGCGCAGGTCGCGCGGGGCGGAACGGGAAGCGGGCTTCTTCATATTAGTCCTTGCTCATTTAGTAATAACTAATATATCCGTCAAGGTCCAACCGGGAGCGTCCGCCATGACCGCCGTCCAGATCGAAGCCTTCTTCGACGAACCGACCTTCACCGTAACATACCTGCTGGCCGACCCGGCGACCGGCCGCGCCGCCATCGTCGACCCGGTGCGCGACTACGACCCGAAGTCCGGCCGGCTCTCGACCGCCTCGGCCGACCGGCTGCTGGCCCGGCTGGCCGAGCGCGGGCTGACGCTCGACTGGATCCTCGAGACCCACGCCCATGCCGACCACCTGACCGCCGCGCCCCACCTGCGGGCGAAGACCGGCGCCAAGGTCGTGATCGGCGAGCACATCCGCGACGTGCAGAAGATCTTCCGCGGCGTGTTCAACGCCGCCGACGTCAGCATCGACGGCCGCGAGTTCGACCGGCTGGTGCGCGACGGCGACCGCCTGCCGCTGGGCAGCCTCACCATCGAGGTCATGCACCTGCCCGGCCACACGCCGGCCGACGTCGCCTACCGGCTGGGCGACGCGGTGTTCGTCGGCGACACGATCTTCATGCCCGACTACGGCACCGCGCGCTGCGACTTCCCGGGCGGCGACGCCGCCGCGCTCTACCGCTCGATCCGCCGCCTGCTGGCGCTGCCGCCCGAGACCCGCCTGTTCATGTGCCACGACTACAAGGCGCCGGGCCGCGACCGCTACGCGTGGGAGACCACCGTGGCCGCGCAGCGCGCGGCCAACCTCCATGTCCGCGACGGCATCGACGAGGCCGCCTTCGTGGCCCTGCGCCAGAAGCGCGACGCGACGCTCGCCGCGCCGGTCCTGCTGCTGCCCTCGGTGCAGGTCAACATCCGCGCCGGCAACCTGCCGCCGGCCGAGGACAACGGCACGCACTACCTGAAGATCCCCATCCGGCTCGCCTGATCTGAATCAAGGCGACGCCCTGCCCGGCGCGACATGAAGAGCCATGTCGCGCACCGTGCTCGTCCTCAACGGACACCCGGACCCCGACCATCGCGGCCTGTGCCAGGCCGTGGCCGACGCCTACGCCGAGGGTGCGCGCGCGGCCGGCCACGACGTCCGCCGGCTCGACATCGCCACCCTCGACTTCCCGCTGCTGCGCTCGCAGGCCAGCTTCGAGACCGAAGCGCCGCCGCCCGCCATCGCCGCGGCCCAGCAACAGATCCTGTGGGCGCAGCACCTCGTCGTGGTCTTCCCGCTGTGGCTGGGCGACATGCCGGCCCTGCTCAAGGGGTTCCTCGAGCAGGCGCTGCGGCCGGGCTTCGCCTTCAGCTACCGGCCGAAGGGCTTCCCGGTCATGCACCTCGCGGGCCGCTCGGCGCGCGTCATCGTCACCATGGGCATGCCGGCGCTGGTCTATCGCTGGTTCTACCGGGCCCACGGCGTGAAGACCCTCAAGCGCAACATCCTGGGCTTCGTCGGCTACCGGCCGGTGCGCGACACCATCGTCGGCAGCCTCGGCTCGCGCAGCGCCGACTCGATCAAGGCCGTCCTCGCGGACGTGACCGCACTGGGGCGACGCGCCGCCTGAGCGGGGGTAGAGTGGCGGCATGCGTCGCTGGCTCCTGCGCCTGTTCCTCCTGTTCCCCGTCCTGGTCGTGATCGGCCTCGCCGCCGCGATCGGCCTCCACGCGCCGGGCAAGCCGCCCGTCCTCGCGGCCGGCAACTCGATCCCCGGCATCGAGGCCTTCCCGTGGGACCAGCTGCCGGCGCTGCAGAGCGTCACGGCGCGCGACGGCGCCCGCCTGAACTACCGGCTCTATCCCGGGCAACCCGACCGCGCGGTGGTGCTGGTCCATGGCTCGACCGGGTCGAGCATGGAGATGCTGCAGTCCGCGCGGGCGCTGCAGGCGGCCGGCGCCACCGTCTACGCCATCGCGCTGCGCGGCCATGGCGGCAGCGGGACGCGCAACGGCGACGTTTCCTACCTCGGCCAGCTCGACGACGACCTCGCCGACATCGTGAAGGCGCTGGGCCTCGACAAGCCCGGCCTCCGGCGCACGCTGGCCGGCTTTTCGGCGGGTGGCGGCCTCGTGCTGCGCATCGCCGGTGGCCCGCAGGCCGCGCTGTTCGACGACTACCTCGCGATCTCGCCGTTCATCGCCAACGATTCGCCGACCAACAAGCCGGGCTCCGGCGGCTGGGCCGACGTCGCCATCCCGCGCATCGTCGGCCTGTCGATCCTGCACCGCTTCGGCCTGACCGCCTTCGAGGGCCTGCCGGTCATCCACTACGCCACCGACGCCCCGGCCGACGACCGGCGCACGCCGGTCTATTCCTTCCGCCTGCTGATGAGCCTGCAGCTCGGCCTCGACTGGCGCGCCGTGCTGGCCCGCATCGACCGGCCGACCCGGATCGTGGTCGGCGCCGACGACGAGCTGTTCCACGCCGACCAGTTCGTCCCGCTGATGAAGCAGGTCAACCCGCGCATCGCCGTGACCGTGGTGCCGGGCCAGGGCCACCTCGCGATGATCGCCACCCCGGCCGGCACGGCGGCGGTGGCGGCCGCGTGGAGGTCGCTGGCCACTCCCTGATCGCTCGGCTACCGTCGGGCAAAAGGGAGGAAGCAACATGAAGAAGAAGATGCTGGCCGTCCTCGCGGGCGGCCTGGTGCTGCTGGCCGGCAATGCCTTCGCGCAGGCCTGGCCCAGCAAGCCGATCCGCCTGATCGCGCCCTACCCGCCGGCCGGCCAGACCGACGTCGTGTCGCGCTACTTCGCCGACAAGCTGTCGGCGGTGCTGGGCCAGCAGGTGATCGTCGAGAACAAGCCCGGCGCGCAGGGCATGGTCGGCGCCGAGATCGCCAAGAACGCCGCGCCGGACGGCTACACGTTCCTGTACGTCAACTCGTCGATGATGTGCATCAACCCGTTCGTCTACAAGAAGCTGCCCTACGACGGCTTCAAGGACTTCGTGCCGGTGACCCAGCACGGCCTCGCGCCGCTCGCCATGGTGGTGCCGCCGTCGCTCGGCCTGAAGTCGGTGAAGGACTTCGTCGAGTGGGCGCGCCAGCGCAAGGGCAAGGTCAGCTTCGCGTCGTTCGGCACCGGCTCGTCGTCGCACATCTGGGGCGAGATGCTGAACCAGGCCGAGAAGCTCGAAATGACCCACGTGCCCTACAAGGGCGCCGGTCCCGCGATCCAGGACACGCTGGCCGGCCACATCCCGATGACCATCCAGGACCTCGCCGCCGGCGGCCCGGCGATCTTCTCGGGCAAGCTGACGCCGCTCGCCGTCACCTCGACGGTGCGCTGGCCGCGCCTGCCCGACGTGCCGACCTTCGAGCAGGCCGGCTACAAGATCGACCTGGTCGGCTGGAACGCCATCCTCGCCCCCGCGGGCACGCCCAGGGACATCGTCGACCGGATGAGCGCCGAGATCCGCAAGCTGGTGCAGACGCCCGAGGGCAAGGAGAAGCTGCTCGACATGGGGCTGCTGGCCACCGGCACGACCTCGGCCGAGCTCGCCGAGATCATGCGCACCGGCTGCGCCGCCTGGGGCGACGCCGTGAAGCGCGCGGGCGTCGAGCCGGAATGAGACAAAGGTCCCTCGCGGCGCTCGGGATGACAGCCATTTCTCGTCATCCCGAGCGCAGCGAGGGACCTTTCGCTTTCTACCCCTCCGCGAGATCCTGCAACGCCGCGGCGATGGCCTCGCGGGTCTCGGCCGGCTGGCGGCCGATCGCGAGGCCCAGCCGGTGCAGCTGGCGGCGCAGCGTGTGGACCTGGTCGAGCAGGTCGACCACGGTCTCCATCGACTCCTCGTCGAAACCCATCTCGTCGGTCAGATCGGCCAGCAGGCAGGCGCGCGCCACGTCGACCGGTTCGAACACCCAGTGTTCGCCGTCGGCGCTCGGCCGCAGCAGGCCGCGCGCCACCCAGCGCTCGACATGGACGGCGGTCAGCCGGCCGTTGACCCGCAGCAGTTCCTCCAGCGTCGTCATGTGAACTGCTCCATCGACTGGCGCGGGTCGTAGGCCTTGCCGGCCTCCCACTTCTCCAGGAACTCCTTCAGCGCCGGGTCGGGCGTCTCGGGCATCACGACCTTCAGCTTGACGTACTGGTCGCCGCGCTGGCCCGACTTGCGGTCGAGCAGGCCGCGGCCCTTGAGGCGCAGCGACGTCCCGGTGTTCGACCCGGCCGGCACGTTCAGCATCACCGGCCCGCCGACCGTCGGCACCTTGATCTTGCCGCCCAGCACCGCCTCGGTCGGGGTCACCGGCAGCTCGACATGGATGTCGTTGTCGCGCGGCTCGAAGAAGGCGTGCGGCTCGACGTGCAGCTCGACGTAGGCGTCGCCCGGCGGGCGGCCATCGCGGCCCGGCATGCCCTGCCCCTTGAGGCGCAGGGTCTGGCCGTCGCTGGCGCCTTCCGGGATGTCGATGTCGAGCGTCTTGCCGCCCGGCAGGTTGACGCGCTGCTTGCCGCCGCGCGCCGCGACCAGGAAGGGAATGCGCAGGCTGTAGGTGACGGGCAGGCTGCCCATGTCGAAGCCCCCGCCCATGCCCCCGCCCATGCCGTCGCCGTCGGTGAAGTGGAAGCGGCCGCCCTGGCCGCCGCCGCGCTGGCCGAACATCTCGGAGAACACGCCGCCCATGTCGACGAAGGATTCGTGCGGCCCGGCGCGCTCGTACTTGGCGCCGCCGAAACCGCCGGCCTGGTCGCGGTAGAAGCCGCGTGGCGGCATCTCCTGGCCGGTGCCGTCGATCTCACCGGCATCGAAGCGACGCCGCTTGTCGGGGTCGGACAGGATGTCGTTGGCCTGCGTGATCTCCTTGAACTTGGCTTCGGCCGCCTTGTCGCCGGGATTGAGGTCGGGATGGTGCTTCTTGGCGAGGGCGCGGAACGCCTTGCGGATGTCGTCGTCGGACGCGGTCCGCGCAACGCCAAGAACGGAATAGGGATCGGACATGACCCGCCCTATGTGAGGTCGTACCCGCTTCGATACAAGGGTCTTTGACGGGACGGTCCGCGACGCGGCGCGTCAGGCGCCGGTCGAGGCCGAGAGGTGGCGGTTCAGGACGGCGGCCAGCGGTCCGACATGGGTGGTGATGCAGGTGTTGTGCTTGCCCGGCACCTGCTGGCGGTCGACCCGCGGGGCGAGGCCGCGCCACGCCTCGGCGGCGTACTCGACCTTGGCCGCGTACTCGTCGCTCAGCACCACGGTGACCCGCGCCTTGAGCCGCGGCGGCAGGTAGTTCGCCATCGCCAGGTAGTACGAGCCGCGCAGCGACTCGAACGACCCCGGCTTGCCCTTGTAGAGGCGCTTGGCGGCGCGCCACAGGATCGACTTGTCCCTCTGCAGCAGCCGCCGCGTGCCGCCCCAAACCACCGGCATGCCGCGCGAGCGGACCTTGTCCGCCAGCCCGGTCGGGGCGAGGTTGCCGACCATGCCGAGCGCGCGGGCGATGCCGCGCACGGTCCGCCGGGCGTTGATCGAGAAGGTGTCGATCATCAGCAGGCTCTCGACCGTCCGGCCCGCCGCCTCGAGCTGGTGCGCCACTTCCCAGGCGGTCAGGCCGCCATGGCAGTAGCCGACCAGCTGGAAGGCGCCGTCCGGCTGCAGCGCCAGCAGCTCGGGGATGTAGCGGCTGGCCATCGACTGCATGGTGTCGAGCTCGCCGGTGGCATCGTAGTTCGGGTGCAGCAGGTAGACCGGGCCGCGGTGCTCCAGCCGGTCGGCCAGCCGGCGGGCGTAGAAGCCCCAGCCGTCATAGTCGCCGTGGCAGACGAACAGCGGCCGGCCGACGCCATCGCGCGCCTTGGTCACGAGCTGGCCGGACGCCGCGATCGGCGACACCAGCGCCTCGACCAGGTTGCGAATCGTCAGCTCGGCCTTGATCTGCTCGGGCGCGATCGGCTGGTGGGTCTGCTCCTCGAGCTCGAGCAGCATCTCGTTGGCCTGCAGCGAGTCGCCGCCGGCATCGAAGAAATCCTCGTCGACGCCGATGTCGTCGCGCTTCAGCAGGCGCTGCCAGATCTCGGCGATCTGGATCTGCAGCGGCTCGTCGGGCGACGGGCCGGACCGCTCGTGGCCGGCGAAGGCCTCGGCCAGCCTGGGCCGCGAGATCTTGCCGGTGTTGCCGCGCGGCAGCTCGTCCAGCACCTGGACCTGGCGCGGCATCTGGAACGGCGCCAGCCGGTCGTGCAGGAACTCGATCAGCTCGGACGGCGTCGCCGTCGCCCCGTCGTGCAGCACCACCGCGGCCGCCACGCTCTCGCCCAGCCGCGGGTGCGGCACGCCGAACGCCGCCGCCTCGCGCACCGCGGGATGGCGCAGCAGCTCCTTCTCGACGTCGTAGGGCGAGACCTTCTCGCCGCCGCGATTGATGATCTCCTTGGTGCGGCCAACCACCGTGAGGTCGCCGTCGGCATCGACCTTGCCGAGGTCGCCGGTGTTCAGCCAGCCGTCGACCAGCCCCGACGGCGCCTCGTCGATGGTCTGCAGGTAGCCCGGCATCAGGCTGGGACCGGTCAGCCAGATCTGGCCGACCCGCCCGGGCCCGAGCGGCAGGCCGTCCTCGCCGCGGATCTCGAGCTCGCCGGCCGGGATGCGGCCGACCGTACCGGGCTTGGCGACGTCGGGCGGCAGGCGCGGACCGGTCATCATGCCGGACTCGCACAGGCCGTAGAATTCCATCACCGGCACGCCGGCCCTCGCCTGCAGCGCCGTGCGCAGCGCGTCGGGCAGGTACGAGGCGGTCGACAGGATGAAGCGCAGCCCGTGCCGCGGCTCGCCCTCGGGCAGGTCCCGCAGCTTGTCGAGCACCGCTTGGAGGAAGGCCGGGGCCGCCGTCAGCCAGGTCGGCTTGAGTTCCATCACCCAGGACGGGAAGTCCTGCGGTCCCGCCGTCTTCGGCATCGCCACGCTGCAGCCGATCAGCAGCGGCACGACCAGCGTCGCCTTGAAGCCGGCGTTGTAATAGATCGGCATGACGCAGGCCGAACGGTCGGCCGGGCCGAGCTGCAGCCAGCGCTCCATCTTGCGCGCCATCTCGATCAGGTTCTCGTGCGTCACCGGCACGCGCTTGGCGACCCCGGTGGTGCCCGAGGTGCGGAAGATCGCGCACACCGACCGCGCGGTGGCCTTGCTGCCGGCCGCCGTGCGCGCCACCGGCGCCCGCTGGGTCAGCGCGATCTCGGGCAGCGACGTGGTCGCGGCCGACACCTGGAACAGGCCGAAGTCGAGCCCGGACTCGGCGACCCAGGCCGGCACCGGCTCCCAGCCGGGCAGGATCAGGGCGTCCGGCTTGGTCAGCCGCAGTTCCTCGGCCAGTTCGTTGGCGGTCAGCGTCGGGTTGATCGGCAGGACCGTGCCGACGCAGCAGATGGCGAGGCTGAGCAGCGCCGCCTCGGGGCCGCGCGGCAGGGCGATCGCGATACGCGACCCGGCGTCGAGCCCGGCCTGGCGCAGCTGTTCGCCCAGCCGGCGCACCAGCTGGTCGAGGTCACCGAACGACAGGGGCGGCAGCCCGGCGCAGACGAGAGCTAGCGAGTGCGGATCACTCGCAGCTCGGCGCGCCAAGGAATCGCCGATCGTCGAAGGCATGAGTAGTGCCCGACCGTCCATCGTCTCTTCCGGATAGAACCCAAGTCCACCGCAGCTCCCACAGCCCGGCGGTTACCCCACATACAACTGCATCATTAATTCAAAATTAAGGCGTCCGCTAGCGACGGTTGTTATCGATTGTCTCCGTGCAGTTGCCATGAACCTGCACTCACAGTCCCAAAACCGCCTTGGCGATGATGTTGCGCTGGATCTCGTTGGACCCGGCATAGATCGTCGCGGCCCGGTTGTTGAGGTACAGCGGCAAGGCGGTGATGCCCCACTCCGGCGTGACGGTCGGTTCGTTGTGGCCCAGTTCCCGCGCCTCCGGTTCGAACGGCGCGGCGTACCAGGCCAGCGCCTCGACGCCGAGGTGGTCGAGCATCTGCAGGGTCTCGCTGCCGCGGATCTTCATCGCCGACGATATCGCGCCAGGGTTGCGGCCGCGGCTGAGGTCGGACAGCACCTGCATCTCGATCATCTCGAGCGCCTGTGCCGCCATCTCGGCCTCGGCCAGCCGCTCGGCGAACCCGCGGTCGTCGATCAGCCGGCCGGCGCCGTCCGCCGCCTCCTCGCGGGCGATCCGGCGCACGTCCTCGATGCGGGCATAGAGGTTGGGCGTGTAGGCATCGCCGCCGCGCTCGAACTCCAGCAGGTACTTGGCGACCGTCCAGCCGTCGTTCTCGGGCCCGATCCGGTTGGCGACCGGCGTGCGCACGCCGTCGAAGAACACCTGGTTGACCTCGTGGTCGCCGGCCAGGGTGACGATCGGCTTCACCGACAGGCCGGGCAGGTCCATCGAATCGAGCAGCACGAAGGAGATGCCCTCCTGCGGCTTGCCCTCGCTGGAGGTCCGCACCAGGCAGAACATGTGGTTGGCGACGTGCGCACCGGTCGTCCAGATCTTGGTACCGTCGATCACGTAGTCGTCGCCGTCCCGCACCGCCCGCGTCTTCAGGCTGGCGAGGTCGGAGCCCGAGCCCGGCTCGGAGTAGCCCTGGCAGAACACGATGTCGCCCGAGACGATGCCCGGCAGGTACTTGGCCTTCTGTTCCGGCGTGCCGAACTTCTGGATCACCGGTCCGACCATGCGGATGCCCATCGAGAAGATGCGCGGCGCGTCGGCGGCGATGCACTCGCGGGCGAAGATGTAGCGCTGCGTGGCGTTCCAGCCGGTGCCGCCATACTCCTTCGGCCAGGTCGGCGCCGACCAGCCGCGACCGGCCAGCACCTTGTGCCAGCGCAGGCCGGCGGCGAAGTCGGCGAAGACGCCGGCGGTCTTGCGCCCGGCCTCGCGCAGGTCCTCGGTCAGGCTCTCGGCCAGGAAGCGCCGCACCTCGTCGCGAAAGGCTTCGTCCTGCGGGCTGAGGGCCAAGTCCATGCACGTCCTCCGGGTTTTCTTGTTGGCGGAGGCTAGCGGTCGCCGCCGCCCGGAGTCCAGTGTGCGGCTGGCCGCGCCGATGCATGGGCGGTATGGTTATTGCGTCGTTCCCAGCATCGATCGCGCGGAGGTGCCGGATGGCCAAGCTGATGCGTCTCGCCGCCCTCCTCCTGGTGGGAACGGGCGTGGCCCTGCTCGGCCGCCTCCCGGCGACGGCGCAGGACCGCCCGGCGGTCGACCTCGCGCTGGCGCTGGCCATCGACATCTCGGGCAGCATCGATCCCGACGAGGCCCGCCTGCAGCGCGACGGCTACGTGCGGGCGTTCCGCGACCCGGTGATCGTCAAGGCGATCCTGGGCGGCAGCCACGGCCGCATCGCGGTCGCCTACTACGAGTGGTCGGATTCCTACATCCAGCGCCTGCTGGTCGACTGGATGGTGCTCGACTCGGAGGCCGCGATCCGCGACTTCACCGAGCGCCTGGCGGAGGCGCCGATCTCGATCTCGCGCCGGACCTCGATCAGCGGCGCGATCCGCTACGCCATCCCGCTGTTCGCCCGCGGCCCGTTCGAGGCCGAGCGCAAGGTGCTCGACATCTCGGGCGACGGCTCGAACAACGACGGCGGGCTGGTGACCGACCAGCGCCACGAGGCGCTGAAGGAGCGCATCGTCATCAACGGCCTGCCGATCATGAACGACCGGCCCAACCCGTTCGGCTTCCCCGCCGAGTCCGACCTCGACAAGTACTACCTTGCCTGCGTCACCGGCGGCCCGCGCTCGTTCGTCGAGGTGGCGACCAGCTTCGAGGACTTCCCCCGCGCGGTGCGCAAGAAGCTCCTGCAGGAGGTCGCCGACCGCGGCCCCGACTTCGCGCCCCGCGCCGACCACGACCTCGGGCTGGGCCCCTTGCCCGACGGCACCCAGCTCGCGCAGAGCAATGGAACCCGCCGCGCCGCCCGCGAGGCCGCCGACTACACGCGCTTCGTGCGCCCGGAGTACGAGCTGGGCTGCGACATCGGCGAGCGCCGCAGCCGCGACTTCTGGCAACGCCGCTTCGGCGTGTCGCCGGACTGACCCCTCACCCAGCCTCTCCCCCTGCGGGGGAGAGGAGAAAGACGGAAGGGTCCCTCGCTACGCTCGGGATGACAGCCCTATCCCTTGTCATCCCGAGCGCAGCGAGGGACCTTTCAGCTGCCGAGCCGCCGTACCATCGCGTCGAGCGCGAGGCGGTAGGAGTCGACGCCGAAGCCGGCGATCGAGCCGACCGCGGCCTCGGCGGTGATCGAGCCGAATCCGCGCTTCTCGATGTTGGTCATGTGGATCTCGATCGCCGGCACGTCGATCGAGCGCAGCGTGTCGCGCAGCGCGTAGCCGGCGTGCAGGAAGCCGGCCGGGTTGAACAGCAGGCCGTCGAGGCCGGCGCGCATGGCGCGATAGATCGCCGACACCGCCTCGCCCTCGACGTTGGTGTAGACGATCTCGAGGTCGACGCCGAGCTCGTGCGCCCGCGCCAGCAGCATCGCGTCCAGCTCGGCCGCGGTGGTCGTGCCGTACAGCTCGGGCTGGCGCTTGCCCAGCCACTCCATGTTGGCGCCCTGGACGAGAAGCAGCTTCATCGAGGCCCTCCTAGCGGGGCAGCGTCGTCGTCCCCATCAGGCTCTCGTCGATCGCGCGGGCGCACTGGCGGCCCTCGCGGATCGCCCACACCACCAGCGACTGGCCGCGGCGCATGTCGCCGGCGGCGAACAGGCGCGGCACGCTGGTCCGGTAGTCGGTGACGTTGGCGGCGACGTTGCCGCGCGGGTCGAGCGCCACGCCCGACTGCTCGACCATGCCGGCCTTTCGCGGCCCGAGGAAGCCCATCGCCAGCAGCACGAGGTCGGCCTTGAGCTCGAACGTGCTGCCCTCGACTTCCTTCATCGCGACGCGGCCGTCGGCGCCCTTGACCCACTCGACGCGCACGCATTCCAGCGCCCGCACCTTGCCGTTGTCGCCCACCGCCCGCTTGGTCAGCACGGCGAAGTCGCGCGCCGCGCCTTCCTCGTGCGACGACGAGGTGCGCATCTTCAGCGGCCAATCCGGCCAGGTCATCGCCTTGTTCTCGCGCAGCGGCGGCTCGGGCATGACCTCGAGCTGGGTCACCGAGGCGGCGCCATGGCGGTTCGACGTGCCGACGCAGTCCGAGCCGGTATCGCCGCCGCCGATCACCACGACGTGCTTGCCCTTGGCGTTGATCGTGCCGCGCGGCGCGGCCCGCGCCTCGTCGTCGCCGGCGACGCGCTTGTTCTGCTGGACCAGGAAGTCCATCGCGAAGTGGATGCCGTCGAACATCCGGCCCGGCACCTCGAGGTCGCGCGGGTGCTCGGCGCCGCCGGTCAGGGCGACGGCGTCGTAGCCCTCCAGCAGCGACTTGATCGACAGCGTCTGGCCGACCTCGACGCCGGTGCGGAACTCGACGCCCTCGGCCTCCATCTGGCGCATGCGCCGGTCGATCAGCCGCTTCTCCATCTTGAAGTCGGGGATGCCGTAGCGCAGCAGGCCACCGACCCGGTCGTTCTTCTCGAACAGCGTCACGGCATGGCCGGCGCGCGCCAGCTGCTGGGCGCAGGCGAGGCCGGCCGGGCCCGACCCGACGACGGCGACGCGCTTGCCGGTCTTGCGCGCCGGCACCTGCGGCGCGATCCAGCCCTCGTCCCAGCCACGATCGACGATCGAGCACTCGATCGACTTGATGGTCACCGGGTTGTCGTCGATGTTCAGCGTGCACGAAGCTTCGCACGGCGCCGGGCAGACGCGGCCGGTGAACTCCGGGAAGTTGTTGGTCGAGTGCAGCGACTCGAGCGCTTCCTGCCAGCGGCCGCGGCGCACCAGCTCGTTCCAGTCCGGGATCAGGTTATTGACCGGGCAGCCGTTGTGGCAGAACGGAATGCCGCAATCCATGCAGCGCGACGCCTGGGTCGATACCTCCTGCGGCGCCAGCGGCAGCAGGAACTCGTTCCAGTGCTTGAGACGCGCCTCGACCTTCTCGTAGGAACGGTCCTTGCGCTCGATCTCCAGGAAGCCGGTGGGCAGACCCATGGCTTTCTACTCCCCCTCTGTCTTTCCCGGTTCTACTCGGCGGCGACGGCCTTGGCCGCCGCCCGCTCGCGCGCCTGCAGGAGCGCGCGCTTGTAGTCCCGGGGCATCACCTTGATGAAGCTCCTGAGCGCCTTGTCCCAGTCGTCCAGCAGCTCGCGGGCGCGGGCGCTGCCGGTGTGCAGCAGGTGCCGCTCGACCAGGATGCGCAGGCGCTCGGCATCGAACGCCAGCATGTCGCCCATGCCGTTGTCGTCGGCGCCGGGCGCGCGTTGCAGCGGCCGGCCCGGCGCATCCTTGTCGGCCGACGCCGCGGCGATCGGCTCGAGCTCGACCATCGCCGGGTTGCACAGGTCGCGGAAGCGCGCCTTGGGATCGTAGACGTAGGCCACGCCGCCCGACATGCCGGCGGCGAAGTTGCGGCCGGTCTCGCCCAGCACCACGACGACGCCGCCCGTCATGTACTCGCAGCCATGGTCGCCGGTGCCCTCGACCACCGCGACGGCGCCCGAGTTGCGCACCGCGAAGCGCTCGCCCGCGACGCCCTGGAAGTAGGCCTCGCCGCCGATCGCGCCGTACAGCACGGTATTGCCGACGATGATGTTGTCGAGCGGGTCGCGCTTCGACCCGGCCGGCAGGCGCACCACGACGCGGCCGCCCGACAGGCCCTTGCCGACGTAGTCGTTGCCGTCGCCGGTCAGTTCCAGCGACACGCCGTGCGCGAGGAAGGCGCCGAAGCTCTGGCCCGCCGTGCCGGCGAGCCGGATCGAGATCGTGTCCTCGGGCAGGCCGGCATGGCCGTAGCGGCGCGCCACCTCGCCCGACAGCATGGCGCCGACGGTGCGGTTGACGTTGCCGACCGGCAGCTCGATCTGCACCGGCTGGCCCTTCTCCAGCGCCGGCTGCGCCGCCTCGATCAGGCGATGGTCCAGCGCCTTGTCGAGGCCATGGTCCTGGCGCTCGCTGTTCCAGATCGCGACGCCCTCGCGGGCCGGCGCGACGTGCAGCAGCTTCGTGAGGTCGACGCCGCCCGCCTTCCAGTGGTCGACGGCGCGGCGCATGTCGAGCCGGTCGACCCGGCCGATCATCTCGTTCAGCGTCCGGAAGCCGAGCTTGGCCATGATCTGGCGCAGCTCCTCGGCGACGAAGAAGAAGAAGTTGATGACGTGCTCGGGCTGGCCGGTGAAGCGCTTGCGCAGCACCGGGTCCTGGGTCGCCACGCCGACCGGGCAGGTGTTGAGGTGGCACTTGCGCATCATGATGCAGCCGGCCGCGATCAGCGGCGCGGTGGCGAAGCCGAACTCGTCGGCGCCCAGCAAGGCACCGATCGCGACGTCGCGGCCGGTGCGCAGGCCGCCGTCGACCTGCACGGCGATGCGGCCGCGCAACCCGTTCAGCACCAGCGTCTGCTGGGTCTCGGCGAGGCCGATCTCCCACGGCGACCCGGCATGGGTCAGGGAGGTCAGCGGCGAGGCGCCGGTGCCGCCCTCGAAGCCCGAGATCGTCACGTGGTCGGCGCGCGCCTTGCTGACGCCCGCCGCGACCGTGCCGACGCCGACCTCGGAGACGAGCTTCACGGAGACGCGCGCCTTCGGGTTGACGTTCTTGAGGTCGTGGATCAGCTGGGCGAGATCCTCGATCGAGTAGATGTCGTGGTGCGGCGGCGGCGAGATCAGGCCGACGCCCGGCGTCGAGCGACGCACGCGCGCGATGTTCTCGTCGACCTTGTGCCCGGGCAGCTGGCCGCCCTCGCCGGGCTTGGCGCCCTGCGCCATCTTGATCTGCAGGTCGTCGGCATTGACCAGGTACTCGGCCGAGACGCCGAAACGGCCCGACGCCACCTGCTTGATCGCCGAGCGCATCGAATCGCCGTTGGGCAGCGGCTTGAAGCGGTCCGCCTCCTCGCCGCCCTCGCCGGTGTTCGACTTGCCGCCGATCCGGTTCATGGCGATGGCGAGCGTGGTGTGCGCCTCGCGGCTGATCGAGCCGAAGCTCATCGCGCCGGTGGCGAAGCGACGGACGATCGCGGCGGCCGGCTCGACCTCCTCGATCGGCACCGGCGTGTCGGCCCACTTGAACTGCATCAGGCCGCGGATCGTCAGCAGGCGCTCGCTCTGCTCGTTGATCGTCTCGGCGAAGGCCTTGTACTCGTCGGGCAGGTTGCCGCGCACGGCGTGCTGCAGCTTGGCCACCGACGCCGGCGTCCAGGCATGGTCCTCGCCGCGCAGGCGGAAGGCATAGTCTCCGCCCGGGTCGAGCATGCGGCGGTAGATCGGGTTGTCGCCGTAGGCGTCGCGGTGACGGCGCACCGTCTCCTCGGCGATCTCCTCCCAGCCGGCGCCCTCGATCGTCGTGGCGGTGCCGGTGAAGTACTTCTCGACGAAGCCGGAATGCAGGCCGACCGCGTCGAAGATCTGGGCGCCGCAGTACGACTGGTAGGTCGAGATGCCCATCTTGGACATCACCTTCAGCAGGCCCTTGCCGACCGCCTTGATGAAGTTCTTCTGGACCTCGTAGGGCTTCAGCGGCAGCCCGTTCTGGACGCGCAGCGCCTCCAGGGTCTCGAAGGCGAGGTACGGGTTGATCGCCTCGGCGCCGTAGCCGGCGAGGCAGCAGAAGTGATGGACCTCGCGGACCTCGCCGGTCTCGACCACCAGGCCGGTCTGGGTGCGCAGGCCGCGGCGGATCAGGTGATGGTGCACCGCCGCCGTCGCCAGCAGCGCCGGGATCGGGATGCGCTCGGCCGACACCGCGCGATCCGACAGGATCAGGATGTTGCGGTCGGCCAGCACGTGGTCGGTCGCCTCCGAGCAGATCCGGTCGAGCGCCTTCTCCAGCCCGGCCGCGCCCTCGCTGGCCGGCCAGGTCGTGTCGACCGTGGCGGTGCGGAACGAGCCGTCGAGCAGGTCCTCGATCGAGCGGATCTTCTCCAACTCGGCGTTGGTCAGCACTGGCTGCGAGACTTCCAGCCGCTTGTGCGTGCCGGCGTGCAGGCCGAGCAGGTTGGGACGCGGGCCGATCATCGAGACCAGCGACATCACCAGCTCCTCGCGGATCGGGTCGATCGGCGGGTTGGTGACCTGCGCGAAGTTCTGCTTGAAGTAGTTGTAGAGCAGCTTCGGCTTCTTCGAGAGCACGGCGATCGGCGTGTCGACGCCCATCGAGCCGACCGGGTCGTCGGGCTCGCGGCTCATCGGCTCGAGGAAGAACTGGATGTCCTCCTGCGTGTAGCCGAACGCCTGCTGGCGATCGAGCAGCGTCGAGGGGTCGTTCGACGGCGCCGCCGGCGGCGCGTCGGGCAGCTCCGACAGGTCCTCGAGCTTGTGCTGGGTCTCCTTCAGCCACTCCTCGTAGGGCTCGGCCTCGGACAGCGCGCGCTTCAGCTCGTCGTCCTCGACGATGCGGCCCTGCTCGAGGTCGATCAGCAGCATCTTGCCGGGCTGCAGGCGCCACTTGCGCACGATGTCCTGCTCGCCGATCGGCAGCACGCCGGACTCCGACGCCATCACCACCTTGTCGTCGGTGGTGACGATGAAGCGCGCGGGGCGCAGGCCGTTGCGGTCGAGCGTGGCGCCGATCTGGCGGCCGTCGGTGAAGGCGATGCAGGCCGGGCCGTCCCACGGCTCCATCAGCGCGGCATGGTACTCGTAGAACGCCTTGCGCTTGGCATCCATCAGCGGGTTGCCGGCCCACGCCTCGGGGATCAGCATCATCATGGCGTGGCTGAGCGAGTAGCCGCCGGCGACCAGCAGCTCGAGCGCGTTGTCGACGCAGGCGGTGTCCGACTGGCCGTGCGGGATGATCGGCCACATCTTGTCGAGGTCGGCGCCGATCAGGTCGGATTCCATCGTGCGGCGGCGGGCATACATCCAGTTGACGTTGCCGCGCACCGTGTTGATCTCGCCGTTGTGGGCGATGAAGCGGTAGGGATGCGCCAGCCGCCACGACGGGAAGGTGTTGGTCGAGAAGCGCTGGTGGACGAGGCACAGCGCCGACTGGGTCAGCGGGTTGCGCAGGTCCTCGTAGAAGCTCTCGACCTGGTGGGCCAGCAGCAGGCCCTTGTAGACCACCGTGCGCGACGAAAAGGACGGCATGTAGAGCTGCGTCAGGCCGGGCAGCTTGTGCTTCTTCTCGAGGTCGGCCAGCGGGTTCTGGGTCTGCTTGCGGATCGCCAGCAGCTTGCGCTCGAAGGCGTCCTGGTCGAGCTTGGCGTTGCGGCCGACGATCGCCATGCTGATCACCGGCATGCGCTCGATCACCGCCCTGCCCAGCCCGGTCGTGTCGGTCGGCACGTCGCGCCAGCCGACCAGCTTCTGCTTCTCGACCTTGATGAAGTGCTCGAGCCGCTTCACGGCGAAGGCGCGCGCCTTCTCGTCCTGCGGCAGGAAGCACATCGCCACGGCGTAGTGGCCCGGCGGCGGCAGCTCGACCCCGGTCCGGGTCGCCCAGTCGCGCAGCAGGGCGTCCGGCATCTGGATCAGGCAGCCCGCGCCGTCGCCGACCAGCGGGTCGGCGCCGACGGCGCCGCGGTGGTCCAGATTGACCAGGATCTGCAGGCCTTCGCGGACGATGGCGTGGCTCTTGCGGCCCTTGATGTCGGCCACGAAGCCGACGCCGCAGGAGTCGTGCTCGTTGCGCGGGTCGTAAAGCCCTTGTTTCACAGGGAAATCCATTGAACCTTGTCCTGCTGCCCCCTGGCGTGTCCCCCCCGGGACGCTGCCGTTATCGGGCATTTCTAGCGCGGGCGCCACGCCCCGCGAAAGCAATTGTTGCGACGCAAAAGCCCCTGTGGTTTCAATGGGCTGTAGGGGGAGTTGAGAGCGCCATGACGTTTTCGTCCGTTCGCCGTTCGACGATCTGCAGGGCGGTCCTGGCAGGCACGGTCCTGGCCGGGATTTCGGCCCTCGGCGCCTGCACGCCGACGCCCAGCGTCGGCACGGCCTGGACGGCGCCCGGCTGGTACCTGCAGAAGGCGCAGCTGATCCAGCCGGCCGGCAACAGCTACTTCGGCGGCCCGTACACCTACGAGAAGTGCGAGGAAGAGCGCATCCGCCAGCCGCCGGAGACGGCGACCCAGCTGCTCTGCGTCCGCGAGAACCGCCGCCCCGACAAGTTCGGCCGGGATTAGGCCGCCGAAAGGAAAAGGTCCCTCGCTGCGCTCGGGATGACAGCTGTTCCTGTCATCCCGAGCGCAGCGAGGGACCTTTCATTTCACCTCAGTTGTAGACGAACGCCTTGTCGTCGAGGTCGATCGCCGGGATCTCGTTCTTCTCGCGCCAGTAGTCCTGGGTGTGCTGCCATTCGCGCTTGTCGCCGCGCTTGGGCAGCAGGTGCAGGCCGCGCGTCAGGTAGCCGGGATTGAAGTTCTCGGTGTCGATCCACGGCAAGAGCGGCATGTCCTTGTCTTCCGGCCGCAGCGCGACCTCGACCTTTCGGGCCTGCTTGTCCTTCATGTGCTTCAAGAGACGGCAGACGAAGTCGCCGACCAGGTCGGCGCGCAGCGTCCAGCTGGCGCGGAAGTAGCCAAACACCCACGCCATGTTGGGCACGCCGGTGAACATCATGCCGCGGTAGGTCACGGTCTGCGAGAAATCGAGCGGCTTGCCGTCGATCTCGAACTGGATGTCGCCCAGCACGTTCAGGTGGAAGCCGGTCGCCGTGACGATGACGTCGGCCTCCAGCTCCTTGCCGGATTTCAGCAGGATGCCCTTCGCGGTGAAGCGCTCGATCTCGTCGGTGACGACCGAGGCCTTGCCGGCACGGATGCCGCGGAACAGGTCGCCGTCCGGCACGAAGGCGATGCGCTGCCGCCACGGCCGGTAGCTCGGCGTGAAGTGCTTGGCGATGTCGTAGTCCGGGCCGAGGTAGGCCTTCACGCCGCCCAGCAGTTCCTCGCGCACCTTCTCGGGCTCCTCGAACGAGCGCTTCGTGAACACCGCCTGGTCGTGCAGGATGCGGCGGCGCACGATCTCGTGGATCCACGTCTCGTCGACCTCGAGCGTGCGCAGCTGGTCGGCGAGATCGTTGGCATTGCGCGCCGGGATGAAATACGTCGGCGAGCGTTGCAGCATGGTGACGTGCTCGACCTTCTCGGCGATCGCCGGCACCACGGTGGCCGCCGTCGCGCCGGAGCCGATCACCACGACCTTCTTGCCCGTGACGTCGAGGTCCTTGGGCCAGGTCTGCGGATGCACGATGCGACCCTTGAAGTCGGCCATGCCCGGCCACTCCGGCGTGTAGCCCTCGGAATGGCGGTAGTAGCCCTGGCACATCCACAGGAAGCCGGTCGACAGGCAGAACGGCTCACCGGTGTCGGTGCGCACGCCCTCGACGGTCCAGCGGCTGTCCCTGGCCGACCAGCGCGCCCGGTCGATGCGGTGGCGGTAGCGGATGTGCTGGCCGATGTCGTTCTCGTCGATCACCTCCTGCATGTACGTGCGGATCTCCTCCGCCGTGGCGATCGGCTTGCCGGTCCACGGCTTGAAGCGATAGCCGAAGGTGTAGAGGTCGCTGTCCGAGCGAATGCCCGGGTACTTGTGGGTCAGCCAGGTGCCGCCGAAGCTCTCCTGGGTCTCGAGGATGGCGTAGCTGGTGCCCGGGCACTGCTGGTTCAGGTGGTAGGCGCCGCCGATGCCGGAGATGCCGGCGCCGACGATCAGCACGTCGAAATGCTCGGTGGCCTGGAGCGGCGCGGATGTCAGGGCGACTGCGGTATCGGGCATGGGGTTCTTTCCTCCGGGGCCGGTATTGTGCGGCAATTGTTGGGACCAGACGACCGGTTTCCTTGACCGGGATCAACGCGGCAGTCCGCCGCTTCCGGCCCTCGAACGGCGGCCCGGTGCAGATCGATTTCGGCCGGTGGTCCCGCTATAAGCCGCCGCGATGGACGCCCTTCCCGTCGACGAGGCCCTGCCGCGGCTGAAGCAGGCCCTGGACGCCCACCCGGCCGCGGTGCTGGTGGCGCCGCCGGGCGCCGGCAAGACGACGCGCGTGCCGCTCGCCCTGCTCGACGCGCCGTGGCTGGCCGGCCGCAAGATCGTGATGCAGGAGCCGCGGCGGCTGGCGGCGCGGGCGGCGGCGCGGCGCATGGCGGCCAGCCTCGGCGAGGCGGTCGGCGAAACCGTCGGCTACCGGGTGCGGCTCGACACAAAGGTCGGCCCGCGCACCCGCATCGAGGTCGTCACCGACGGCCTGTTCCTGCGCCTGCTGCAGGACGACCCGGCGCTCGACGGCGTCGGCTGCGTGATCTTCGACGAACTGCACGAGCGCGGTCTGGAGACCGACCTGTCGTTTGCCCTGGTGCGCGAGGCGCAGGCGGCGCTGCGCGAGGAGCTGCGGGTCGTCGCCATGTCGGCGACCCTCGACCCCGGCCCGGTGGCGGAGCGGCTGGGCGGCGCGCCGGTGATCCAGTCGGCCGGCCGCATGTTCCCGGTCGAGACCCGCTACCTCGACCGCGAGCCGTCGGGTCGCCTCGAGGACACCGTGACGTCGGCGATCCGGCGCGCGCTCGCCGAGGAAGCCGGCAGCGCCCTGGTCTTCCTGCCCGGCGTCGGCGAGATCCGGCGCGTCGCCGAGCGGCTCGACCTCGGCGGCGGCGTCGACGTGGCGCCGCTCTACGGCGACCTCTCGCCCGCCGAGCAGGACCGCGCGATCGCGCCATCGCCCGCCGGCCGGCGCAAGGTCGTGCTGGCGACCTCGATCGCCGAGACCAGCCTGACCATCGAGGGCGTGCGCATCGTGATCGATGGCGGCCTGATGCGGGTGCCGCGCTTCTCGCCGCGCACCGGCATGACGCGGCTGGAGACCGTGCGCGTCAGCCAGGCCTCGGCCGACCAGCGGCGCGGCCGCGCCGGCCGCCTCGAGCCCGGCGCCTGCTACCGGCTGTGGACCGAGGAAGCCCAGCGCGGGCTCCTGCCCTTCACGCCGCCGGAGATCCTCGACGCGGACCTCGCGCCGATGGCGCTCGAACTGGCGCTGTGGGGCGCCGACGCCGCCACCCTGCCGTGGCTGACGCCGCCGCCCGCCGCGGCGCTCGCCACCGCGCGCGGCCTGCTGGCCGACCTCGGCGCGCTCGACGGCGCGGGCGCGATCACCGCGCACGGCCGGGCGATGGCGCGGCTGGGCCAGCATCCCCGCCTCGCCCACCTCGTGATCAAGGGCCGCGAGATGGGGCAGGCGCGGCTGGCCGCGCTGCTGGCCGCGATCCTGTCCGAACGGGACTTCCTGCGCCTGCCGCCGGGCCAACGCGACGTCGACCTGCGCCACCGCGTCGACATCGCGCTGGGTAACCGGCGCGACGGCGCCCTGCGGCTGATCCACGAACAGGCGCGGCGGCTGATGCCACGCGGCGCCGCCGACGAACGACCAGACACGTCCCTCACCGGCACGCTGGTGGCGCTCGCCTACCCCGATCGCATCGGTCGCCGCCGGCCGGGCACGGCCGGCCGCTACCTGCTGTCGGGCGGGCGCGGCGCGGCGCTGCCCGAGGGCGACCCGATGGGCAACGAGGAGTTCGTCGTCGTCGCCGACCTCGACGGCAGCGCGCAGGACGCCCGCGTCTTCCTCGCCGCGCCGATCGCCCTGGCCGACATCGAGGAGACCTTCGCCAACCGCATCGTCGACGAGCAGGTCGTGACCTGGAGCGAGCGCGAGGGCGCGGTGCTGGCGCGCCGGCGGCGGCGCCTGGGCGCGCTCCTGCTGGAGGACAAGCCGCTCGCCGCGCCCGCTCCCGATGCCGTCGCCGCGGCGATGATCGCCGGCATCCGGCAGATGGGCCTCGCGGCGCTACCGTGGACGGACGAGCTGCAGCGCTGGCGCGAGCGCGTGGCGTTCCTGCGCACGCTGGACGACAGCTGGCCCGACCTCTCCGATGCCGCGCTGCTCGCCACGCTCGAGGACTGGCTGGCGCCGTTCCTCGACGGCGTGTCGCGGCGCGGCCACCTCGCGCGCCTCGACCTCGCCGCCGCGCTGAAGGCGCTGGTGCCGTGGGACAAGCAGCGCGAGCTCGACCGGCTGGCACCGTCGCATGTCGAGGTACCGAGCGGTTCGCGCGTGCCGATCGACTACGGCAATCCCGCCGAGCCGACCCTGTCGGTGCGGCTGCAGGAGATGTTCGGCCTGACCGACACGCCGCGGGTCGGCGGCGACCGCGTGCCGCTCACCATCCACCTGCTGTCGCCGGCCCGCCGCCCGGTGCAGGTGACGCGCGATCTCGCGAGCTTCTGGGCCAACGGCTACCGCGCGGTGAAGTCGGAACTGAAGGGCCGCTACCCGCGGCACTACTGGCCCGACGACCCGCTGGTCGCCGAGCCGACGGCACGGGTCAAGCCGCGCCCGCGGTGAGATGAACCGCCAGCCAGACCGTCGCGGGCTCGGCCTGCGTGGACTCGACACGATGCCGGACGTGGGCCGGGATCTCCACCCAGTCGCCCGGCCCGAGATCGAGCACGCGGTCGCCGTCCTCGAAGCGCAGGCGCGCCGCGCCCGACAGCAGCACCACGAACTCGTCACCCGGCTGGTCGTACCAGAAGCCCGGCGGGCTCGCCTGGCCGGTCGAGACGATCCGCTCGATGCGCAGGCCGGGGCGCGACAGCAGCGTGTCGAAGCGCTCCTCCGCCGCCCCGCCGGCGGGCAGGCCGGACTGTAGATTGCCGCGGCGCGGACCCGCCGTCATTCCAGCGCGTCCTCGACCACGCGGGCGAGCGCGCGCCGGACCATCGGCATGACGAAGAACATGGTCGGCGCGGCGATCGTCCAGGCGATCATCCACGAGCTGAACCACATCTCGAACATGCGCAGGTCCCAGCCCAGGACGCGCCAGGTCGCGACGCCGGTCACGATGAAGGTCATCACGAACGTGGTGAGCAGCGGCAGCAGGAATCGGTAGTAGCGAAAGGGGATCTTCTTCACGGCGGGCCGCACGATATGGTACGGCCTTGTCCTTCGTCCATCGTGCCGGAACCCGCGTTCATGCCCCAAGCCCTGCCCTTCCAGACCGCCAAGCAGCTGGCCGCCGCGATCCGCAAGAAGAAGATCGGCTGCCTCGAGCTGCTCGACCTCTACCTGAAGCGCGTGGACGCCTACAATCCCGAGCTCAACGCCATCATCGCCATGGACGTCGAGGGCGCCCGCAAGCGGGCGAAGGCGGCCGACAAGGCGGTGAAGGCCGGCCGCAAGCTGGGGCCGCTGCACGGCGTGCCGATGACCATCAAGGAATCGTTCGACGTCGCGGGCTATCCCACGACCTGGGGCGATCCCGCCTTCAAGGACGCGGTGGTCGCCGAGAACTCGCTGGTCGCCCAGCGCATGATCGATGCCGGCGTGACGCTGTTCGGCAAGACCAACATCCCGCTGAACCTCGCCGACTGGCAGAGCTACAACGAGGTCTACGGCTCGACCAACAACCCGTGGGACCTGTCGCGCACGCCGGGCGGCTCGTCGGGCGGTTCGGGCGCGGCGCTGGCCGCCGGCCTGACCGGCATCGAGGCGGGCAGCGACATCGGCGCCTCGATCCGCAACCCGGCGCACTATTGCGGCGTGTGGGGCCACAAGCCGACCTGGGGCGTCGTCTGCCCGAAGGGCCACGCGCTGGCCGGTGCCGTCGCCTACGGCGACATCGGCGTGGTCGGCCCGCTGGCGCGCGGCGCCGAGGACCTCGAGATCGCGCTCGGTGTCATGGCCGGGCCGGACGCGATCGATGGGCGCGGCTGGAAGCTCACCCTGCCCCGCTCGAAGAAGGAACGGCTGCGCGACTTCAAGGTCGCCGTGATGCTCTCCGATCCGAACGCCGAGGTCGACCAGTCGGTCCAGTCGGCGCTGCAGGAGCTGGCCGACTTCCTCGCGAAGAAGAAGGCGAAGGTCAGCCTCACCGCGCGGCCGAAGATCGACACCGCCGAACTGAACGACGTCTACGTGCGGATGCTGCGCGCCGCGACCTCGGGCCGGATGAGCGACGAGGTGTGGCGCACCGCGCTGCGCGACGCCGCCGCCCTGCCCGACGACGACCGCAGCTACTTCGCCCAGATGCAGCGCGGCAACGCGCTGTCGCATCGCACCTGGCTGCAGCTCAACGAGAAGCGCCACCGCATGCGGCTGGCGTGGGATACCTTCTTCGAGGACTGGGACCTCATGCTCTGCCCGGTCGCGGTCGGCCCGGCCTTCCCGCACGACCAGAAGGGCCTGCGCCACCTGCGCACCATCACCGTGAACAACAAGCAGGTCCCGGTGGTCGACCAGATCTTCTGGGCGGGCTATGCCGGCATCACGCTGCTGCCGGCCACCGCCGCGCCGATCGGCCTGTCGAAGGACGGGCTGCCGATCGGCGTGCAGATCATCGGCCGCCAGTACGGCGACTACGAGACCATCGGCTTCGCCAGGCTGCTCGAGAAGGAATACCGCAGCTTCGAACCGCCACCGGCCTATCGCTAGGGAGTCCAGGAGACCGCATGTCCGACACTATCGACCTCAAGAAGCACATCCGCTCGATCCCGGATTTCCCCAAGCCCGGCATCCTGTTCTACGACATCTCGACCCTGCTGGCGCATTCCAAGGCGTGGCACGCCACCATCGAGCGCATGGCCGACGCGCTGCGCCCGCACAAGCCGGACGTGCTGGCCGGCATCGAGTCGCGCGGCTTCCTGCTGGCGGCGCCGCTCGCCATCGCACTGGGCACCGGCTTCGTCATGCTGCGCAAGCAGGGCAAGCTGCCCGGCACGACGGTGCGCCACACCTACGCGCTGGAGTACGGCACCGACACGATCGAGATCCAGCAGGACGCGATCAAGAAGGGCGCGCGGGTCGCGCTGGTCGACGACCTGCTGGCGACCGGCGGCACCATGGCCGCCGCGGTGCAGCTGCTGCAGAACGTGGGCGGCGTCGTGCCGACCGCGGCCTGCATCATCGAGCTGACCTTCCTCGAGGGCCGCAAGAAGCTGTCGGTGCCGGTCGAGGCGCTGCTCAAGTACGACAGCTAGGTCGGCGCCCCTCCGGTCTGCTAGGCTGCCGGCCGGAGGAAAGTCGATGGTATCCGTTTCAGAGTGCTTCTCGGAGAGCTACGCCGAGGCGCGGCCGAAGTTCTGCGCCGCCGCCGCGGCGGCCGGCGGTGACCTGCGGTCGCGGCTGAACCCCAGGGCGCGCGGCCCGAACGGCGAGGCGCTGTTCCTCGACACCGCGTGGTTCGGCCCGGCCGATGCCGAGAACGTGCTGGTGCTGATCGCCGGCACGCACGGCGTCGAGGGCCATTGCGGCTCGGGCGCCGAGATCGCCTGGCTGCGCCACGGCGGCCCGGCGAAGTTGCCGCCACGCACCGCCGCCCTGCTGATCCACGCGATCAATCCCTACGGCTTCGCGTGGACGCGCCGCGTCACCGAGGACAACGTCGACCTCAACCGCAACTTCGTCGACCACGACAAGGCCTACCCGAGGAACGAGGGCTACCTCGCGCTGGCCGACGCCATCCTGCCGCGCGACTGGACCGACGAGTCGCACGCCGAGACCATGAAGGTGTTCGGGGCCTACGCCCAGCAGCACGGCGCCTATGCCTTCCAGGGCGCGCTCAGCAGCGGCCAGTACACCCACCCCGACGGCATCTTCTTCGGCGGCCATAAGCCGACCTGGAGCAACCGCACGGTGCGCGCCCTCGCGCGCGATCACCTGTCGGCGGCGCGGCGCGTCGCGGTGATCGACTTCCACACCGGCCTCGGCCCGTTCGGCCACGGCGAGCTGATCTGCGCCGTGCCACCGACGGCCAAGTCGTTCGCCCGCGCCAAGGCGTGGTACGGCGACGAGATGACCTCGCCGGAGGGCGGCACCTCGACCTCGGCGGTGGTGGTCGGGATCATGACCGACGCCTTCCCGCAGGAACTGCCCGATGCGGAGGTCACCGCGGTCGCCGTCGAGTACGGCACCTACCCGGTGCCCGAGGTGCTGGACGCGGTGCGCGCCGACAACTGGCTGCACCAGCACGGCGATGTCGGCTCGGCCCAGGGCAAGGCGCTCAAGGCCAACATGAAGGAGCGCTTCTTCCCGGCCGGCGACAAGTGGCGCGACATGGTGTGGGCGCGCGCCGACCAGACGATCGGCTGGGCGCTCGCCGGGCTCGCCGCCTGACCGGCTGCCGATGAGCGTCGTCGAACCCGCCGAGGACTCCGCGCGGCAACGCCTGCACAAGGCGCTGGCGCGGGCCCCGCTGTTCGCCGACCTCGAGCCGCACAGCCTGGCCGCGATCGAGCGCGAACTGTCGCTGCTGGTGCTGCCCGGCGGCGCGCCGCTGTTCCGACAGGGCGAGCCGGCCGACGCGGTCTACGTGGTGGCGAGCGGCTGCCTCGGCGTGTTCCGGCACGAGGAGGCGGAGAGCGCCGAGGAGCCGGTGTTGATGGCCGAGATCCCGCCGGGCAACATCGTCGGCGAGATGTCATTGCTGTCGCACAGCCAGCGCACGCGCAGCGTGGCGGCGCTGCGCGACAGCGAGGTCTGGCGGCTGGCGCGGCCGAGCTTCGACAAGATGACGGCGCGCCATCCCGAGGTCCTGCCGGCGCTGATGCGCAACGTCGCGGTGCGCAACGCCGAGGGCTCGGCCAAGCGGCGCCGCCAGCCGCGCACCTTCGCCATCCTGCCGTCCGGCCACGCGACGCCGGCGGCGCGCTTCTCGGTGATGCTGGAGAACGCGCTGCGCCGCATCGCCAGCAATGTGCAGATGCTGGGGCCCGAGTCCGTGCACCGCGAGCCCGAGTGGTTCGCGCGCTGCGAGACCGACTCGTCGTTCGTGCTCTACCGCGCCGACCCGACCGCCACCGAGTGGACCGAGCTGTGCCTGCGCCAGGCCGACTGCCTGGTGGTGGTGCGCGGCGCCGACGACGACGAACCGACGCTGGTGCCGTTCGAGATCGAGACGGCGCAGACCGGCGCGGTGTTCCACCGCCGCCGCGAACTGGTGCTGCTGCACGAGGGCGCCGACCCGCGGCCGGGCTCGACCGCGCCGCAGCTGGCCGGCGGCATGTACGGCCAGCACCACCACGTGCGGCTCGACGTGCCGTCCGACGTCGACCGGCTGGCCCGCCTGCTGACCGGCCACGCGGTTGGCGTGGTGATGGCCGGCGGCGGCGCGCGCGCCTTCACCCACATCGGCGCGGTCAAGGCGCTGCGCGCCTCGGGCGTGCCGATCGACCAGGTCGGCGGCACCAGCATGGGCGCCATCGTGGCGGCCAGCGTCGCCTCGCGCTGGAGCGACCAGGAGATCGCCAGCCACTTCCGCAAGGCCTTCGTCGAGACCAACCCGCTCAGCGACTACACGCTGCCGCTGATCTCGCTGTTCCGCGGCCGCCGCGTCACCAACCTGCTGCGCCTGTCGTTCGGCGAGCGCGAGATCCAGGACCTCGTGCTGCCGTTCTTCTGCGTCACCGCCAACCTGACGACGGCCAGCGCCGACGTCCACACGGTCGGCAAGCTGTGGCGCTGGCTGCGCGCCTCGGTGGCGATCCCCGGCGTCATCCCGCCGTTCAACGAGGCCGGCGAGGTTCATGTCGACGGCGGCGTGATCGACAACTTCCCGGTGCGCGCCATGCGGCGGCTGGGCCGCGGCCTGACGATCGGCATCGACATCGACACCGGCGGCGCGCTGGCGGCCGGCGCCGACGCGATGGAGCCGTGGTCGGCCTGGCAGTTCTTCCGCCGCCTGGTGTGGAAGCGCAACGAGACCCTGCCGATCCCCTCGATCGTCGCCATCCTGCTGCGCTCGGCGCTGGTCGCCAGCGCCGCCCGCGCCACCGAGGACCGCCAGGCCGCCGACCTGCTGATCGTGCCGCCGATGACCCACATCGACCTGCTCGACTGGACCAGCTTCGACGCCGCCATCGAGCTCGGCTACCGCACCACCATGGAAGTCCTCGAGAAGGCGCGGGAGACGCCGGTCGGCACGCGGCTGTTCCTCGCGTGACGGCAGCGCCCGACACGACGCCGGCGGCGTGGCGGGTCGTGCTGGCGTGCTTCCTGTGCGCGGTCTTCGCGTGGGGCTTCAGCTTCTATGCCCACGGCATCTACCTCGTCGAGCTGCAGAAGGCGCGTGGCTGGTCGACCGGGCTGATCTCGTCGATCGTCACCGGCCACTACGTGCTGGGCGCGCTGCTGCTGCCGGCGATCGCCCGCGCGATCGGCCGCTTCGGGCCGCGCGCCGTCCTGCTGTCCGGCCTCGTCGTGCTGGCCGCCGCGCTGATGCTGCTGCCGGTCGTCGAGGCGCCGTGGCAGCTGGCGCTGCTCTACGCCGCGATGGCGCCGGGCTGGAACGCGACCAGCGTGGCGCCGATCGCCGCCACGGTCGGGCAGTGGTTCGACAAGCGGCGCGGCCTCGCCCTCAACCTCGCGCTGAGCGGCGCCACCGCCGCCGGCCTGGTCGTGTCGCCGGTCCTGCTGGCGTTGATCCCCGTGCTCGGCTTCGCCGCGGCCGAGCGCCTGCTGGTGCTGGCCGGCCTCGTCGTGGCGGGCGGCGCGGTGGCGCTGTTCGTGCGCCGCGGCCCGCTGTCGGCGCGGCCCGGCACGCGACCGCTCGGCGCGCGGCCGGCGCTGCGCCAGTGGCACTTCTGGAGCGTCGCCGGGCCGTTCGCGCTGGTGCTGACGGCGCAGGTCGGCTTCCTCACCCACCTCGTGCCGCTGGTCGGCGACCGCACCGGCGCCGATCCCGCCGTCGCGGTGGCGATCAACGCCACCATGGCGCTGCTCGGCCGCGTCGTGCTGGGCCTCGTGATCGACCGCCTGTCGCCCCGGCCGGCCGCGGCGCTGTGCTTCCTCGTGCAGGTCGCGGCGATCGCGGTGCTGGCGACCACCGCCACGCCGGCCGTCGTCTACGCCGCCTGCGCCGTCTACGGCTTCTCGGTCGGCAACAACATCACGCTGGCGCCGCTGATCGTGCAGCGCGAGTTCGCGGCGGCGCAGTTCCCGGCGATCGTCGCGCTGTCGACCGCGGTCGGCCAGCTGCTCTACGCCTTCGGGCCCGGCCTGCTGGGCGTGCTGCGCGACGCCAGCGGCAGCTACGCCGTGCCGCTCGCCCTCTGCCTCGCCCTCAACCTCGCCGCCACCGTCATGGTGCTGGCGCGGCCGCGGCTCACGACAGGAACTTGAGGCCGTTCACCACCTTGTCGATCACCTTGCGCGGGCCGTGGACGCCCAGCCCGACGAGGTCGAGCGCCTCGGGGTCGGCGGCGGCGACGGCGGCGCGGTTGTCGGCGTCGTTGGTCGTGGTGAACATCGGCGCGATGTAGAGCGCCGGCACCAGCTCGCGCGACAGCGCGCGGCCATGGGTGCGGCGCAGCTCGTCGAGCGTGCCGCCGAACACGAACACCGGCTCGCGGATCAGCGCCGTGTAGGCGCGGCCGGCACCGTCGCGGTACGGCTCGCCCATGATGTGCGGATGCGTGCCGGCGAGGCCGCCCGCGAGGAAACCCGCGACGTTGGCCATCTGCCAGGCGGCGAGATCGCGGCGGATCACCAGCGCGGTCTTGGTCTCGTAGATCATGCTCTCCCTCCTCGCGGCAGCGGGTAACGCCCCGCCGCGTCCAGCGGCACGTTCGACCACCAGCCGCGGCGCGTGCCGGCGAGCGTCGTGGTCATCAGCCGGCGCACCGGCGGCAGGCGGCCCAGCGGCCCCATCGCGAGGTCGCGCAGTCCGCCCAGCACCGCCGAGCGCGACTGGAAGAACGGCGTCAGCAGGTGGCTGACCCGTTGATAGTAGAACAAGGTGGCTTCACGACGGCGTTCCCAGTTCATCACCGCGCTCAACAGGTCGGGCCCCTCGGCCAGCGCGTCGGCCAGCACCCAGGCATCGACCAGGCCGAGGTTGGCGCCCTGCCCCAGTTGCGGGCTGGTGCCGTGGCCGGCGTCGCCGATCAGCAGCACGCCGCCCTTGTTCCAGCGCGACAGCGCGACGTGGCGGTAGGTCGCCCGCGTGAACGCGCCCGCCGCGGCGCGCGCGACGATCGGCGCCGCCTCGGGCCACAGCGCGGTGGCGCGGCGGCGGAAGTCGTCGAGGTCGAGCGCCTTCTTCGCGTTGAGCGCGGTCACCGGCAGGCTCCAGTAGAGCGTCAGCACGCCGGGCGCCACGGGCAGCAGGCCCATCATCTCCCGCGTGCCGCGCACGCGCTGCTGCAGCAGGCCCGACGACGCGAAGCCCAGGCCGTCGTCGGGCACGGTCGCCCACAGGCAGCCCCAGCGGTAGAGCGTGACCTGCTTCGACGGCAAGAGCGACCCGCGCAGCCGCGAGTTGGTGCCGTCGGCGGCGATCACCAGGTCGAACGGGCCGTGCTTGCGCCCGCCCTCGTCGACCAGCACCTGGCCCTCGACCGAGGCGATCTCGAGACCCGAGACCAGCGTGGCGCGCGAGGCCTTGAGCGCGCCGTGCAGCAGGTCGAACAGGTCGGAACGCCGGATGCCGAGCCCGTGCGCGTCGGGATGAAGATCGGCGTAGTCGAGGTCGAGCACGGCGCGGCCGCCGGCGGTGCGCGCCTGCAGGCCGTGGACGGTCGCGCCCTTCGCCCGGGCGCCGTCGCCCAGCCCGAGCGCATCGAGCACCGCGAGGCCGGTCGGCTGAAGCAGGAGCCCCGCACCGACCGGGCGGGGCTCCGCGAAGCGTTCGAAGACGGTGACCCGGTGACCCTGCCGCGACAGCAGGATCGCCGCGGCCTGGCCGGCGACGCCGCAGCCGACGACGCCGACCTCGAGCGGCCGCACCGGGGTCGGGGAACGGCTCAAAGGCCGCCGTTCACCACCAGGCACTGGCCGCTGACGTAGTCGCTGTCGGGGCTGCAGAACAGGTAGACCGAGCCGGCCGCCTCTTCCGGCAGGCCGCCGCGGCCCAGCGGGATCATCTGGTTCATGGCGGCGATGCGGCCGCCCTGGACGCCGACCTTGACCTTGCGGCCCTGGACCTCGATCTCGCCCGCCTCGCCCTGGCTGAGCGGCTGGGTGAGGCGCGTCTGGATGTAGCCGAAGGCGACGGCGTTGACCGTGACGTCGTAGCGGCCGAACTCCTTGGCCAGCGTCTTGGTCAGGCCGACGATGCCCGCCTTGCCGGCCGAGTAGTTCGACTGGCCGGCATTGCCGTTGACGCCCGAGGTCGACGAGATGTTGACGACCTTTCGGACCACCCGCTTGCCCGCCGCGCGCTCCTTCTCGACGGCGCCACGGAAGTGCTGCTGGAAGGCGCGCAGGATGCGGAACGGCGCGGTCAGGTGCACCTCGAGGATGGCGTGCCACTGCTCGTCGCTCATCTTCTGGATGACCGAGTCCCAGGTGTAGCCGGCGTTGTTCACGATGATGTGGCAGTCGCCGAACGCATCGACCGCGGTCTTGACGATGCGGTCGCCGAAGTCGGGCGCCGTGACGTCGCCGACACAGCCGACCGCCTTGCCGCCCATCTTCTCGATGTCGGCGATGGTCTCCTTCGCCGGCGCCTCGTCGATGTCGTTGATCACCACCTTGGCGCCGTCGCGCACCAGGCGCAGCGCGATCTCGCGGCCGATGCCGCGCCCCGAACCGGTGACGATCGCCACCTTGCCGTCGAGCTGACCCATCTCTCGTACTCCTGCTTCTTCGCTAGCTAGTTGAGCGCAACGGTGGCTTCGCCCTGCAGCGTGTCCTGGCCGTTCTGGTTGGTGCACTTGACCTCGAGGTCGACCAGCTTCTGGCCGCCCTCCTCGCGCTTGCCGGTGACCTTGCCGCTCACCGTGATGACGTCGCCCACCCAGGTGATCGAGGTGAAGCGGGTGCCGAGCTTGCGGACCTGGGACTGCGGCACCCACGAGGTGACCAGCCGGCCGAGGAAGGCCATCGACAGCATGCCGTGCGCGAACACGTCCTTGAAGCCGAACTTCTTGGCGAAGTCGATGTCGACGTGGATCGGGTTGTGGTCGCCCGAGCCGCCGCAGTAGAGCGCCAGCTGGTGGCGCGAGATCGGCGGCAGGACGAGCGGCGGGAGGACGTCGCCGACCTTCACGTCGGCGAACTTCGGAGCGGTAACCGTGGCCATGGTGTCGTCCTCCTACTTCTTGCCGGCGTCGGGGTTGCGCACGACGGTGATGCCGCGCGCCTTGGCGACCGGCTTGCCCGACTGGTCCTTCATCTCGGTCTCCGAGACCACGAACCACAGGGCGCCGCCCTTCTTGTCGTAGATGTCGACCACCTTCTGCTGGCAGGTGATGCGGTCGCCGACATGGACCGGCGCGAGGTACTCGTAGTGCTGCTCGCCGTGCAGGATCAGGCCGATGTCGACGTTGAGCTTGCGCAAGAGCCCGCCCTTGTCGGGATCGTCGTTGGTGACCGCGGTGAGGAAGGTCGGCGGCGCCGGGATCGCGCGGTAGCCCGCGGCCTTGGCGGCGGCCTCGTCGACGTAGATCGGGTTGTCCTCGCCGATGGCCTTGCAGAACAGCCGGATCTTGCCGGCCTCGACGGTGGTGGTGAAGGCGTTGAACGCGTGGCCGATCAGGCCCTTGTCGAGCTGCATCGCTCGTTTCCTCCCTCGCTAAAGAAAAAGCCCTCCCTCCGGTTTCAGCCAGAGAGAGGGCTTGCGTGTGTGACGACTACTCGAAGCGACCGACGATCGCGACCGACGACACGTTCTCGCGCGGCGCGCCGCCGAGGTTGTGCGTCATGCCGATGCGCGGGTCCTTGAGCTGGCGCGCGCCGGCGCGGCCCTGGAACTGCAGGTACATCTCGTACAGCATGCGCAGGCCCGAGGCGCCGATCGGGTGGCCGAAGCACTTGAGGCCGCCGTCGATCTGGCAGGGGATCTTGCCGTCGGCGTCGTAGAAGCCGTCGAGCACGTCCTTCCAGCCCTTGCCCGGCTGCGAGATGTGCAGGTCTTCCATGGTCACCAGCTCGGTGACCGAGAAGCAGTCGTGCACCTCGAACATCGAGACCTCGGCGCGCGGGTCCTTGATGCCGGCCTCCTCGTAGGCCTTCTTCGAGGCGATGCGGGTGGTGTGGAAGTAGCTGCCGTCCCACGAGTTGTGGCCCGACTCGGAGCCGTTCGAGACCGAGAGCTGCAGCGCCTTGACCGACACGATGTTGGACTTGCCCAGCGCCTTGGCGATCTCCGGCGTGGTGACGATCGCCGCGGCCGCACCGTCCGACACGCCGCAGCAGTCGAACAGGCCGAGCGGCGAGGCGATCATCGGGGCGTTCAGGATGGTGTCCATCTCGACCGCCTTCTGGAGGTGCGCCTTGGGGTTCTTGGCGCCGTTCTGGTGGCTCTTCCACGAGACGTGGCCGATCGCCCGCTTGAGGTCGTCGGCCGACACGCCGTGCGCCGTCATGTAGGCGGTGGCGAGCTGGGCGAAGTTGCCCGGCGCCGTGCCGCTGGCGTTCCACAGCTGCTGCAGCGGCGCGCCGCGGCCGCCCGGCAGGCCGCCGTAGCCGGTGTCCTTGAGCTTCTCGACGCCCAGCGCCAGCGCGAAGTCGGCGGCGCCCGAGGCGACGGCGTAGCAGGCGCCGCGGAACGCCTCGGTGCCCGACGCGCACATGTTCTCGACGTGCGTCACCGGGATGTTGGGCAGGCGCAGCGTGGTCGACAGCGGGATGCCCGACTTGCCGACGTTGACCTCGTCGATCGCGGTCGAGAACCACGCGGCCTGCAGCTGCTTGGCGTCGATGCCGGCATCGGCGAGGCACTCCTTGTAGGCCTCGACCATCAGCTCCTCGGCGCCGCAATCCCAGCGCTCGCCGAACTTGGAGCAACCCATTCCGAGAATAGCGACCTTGTCCTTGATACCCCGTGCCATGCTGGTCTCCTTCGTGGGGTGGAAACGTCTAAGCCCTGACCTTGGACCGTCCCGGTCAGACCGGGGCGGCCTTCCAGAAGTAACGCTTGAAGCCGCCGCGCATCTGGTCGTTGTCGCGGATACGGAAGGTCATGCGCATCTTGGTGCCGACCTTCACCTGTTCCTTGTCGCTGTCCGTGAAGTCGGCCATGAAGCGGCCGCCCTCCGGGAAGGTGATCATGCCGTAGTAGGCCGGCGGGTCCGGCGAGTAGGTGAGCGAGTCGGCGGTGAACGACATCACCGACGCCTCCAGCCCCGCCATGTTGTAAGGCTCCTGGCTGTCGATCGCGTGGCAGTTCGGGTTGACGCAGACCTGGCTGCGCGGGAACTGCACGGTGCCGCACACCTTGCACTTGCCGCCGACCATGCCGTAGATCATGTCGCGCTTGCGCCACAGGATCGACAGCGCGGTCTTCTTGTCGAACTCGGCGCGCATGCCCTTGTCGATCGGCAGCATCTCGTTGAAGGCGAGGAACTTCAGGTAGTTCTTCTCTTCCTTGCGGCGGGCCAGCCAGCCCGACACGCCCTTGCGCTTCGGCAGCTTGGCGTTCTCGGCCGTGACCTCGAACACCAGCACGTCGACGCCCTGGCCGAACGCCACGACCATGATCTTGTCCCCGGCCTTCGCCGTCTCGAGCGCGTCGACCAGCATGACCAGCGCGTGGGCGCAGCCGGTGTCGCCGAGGTTGGCGCCCAAGAGGTCGCGCACCGCCGTGTCGGCGACGCCGGCCATCTTGGCCATCTGCTTGGGCACCGCCGGCATCAGGCTCGGCATGATGAAGTGGGTGATGTCGGCGCCTTTAAGCTTGCAGGCGGCGAGCGCCGCCTTGAGCGCCGGCGGCACGATCTTCGAGTAGCCCTCGTCGCGGATCCAGCGCTCTTCCCAGGTGTAGTCGAACTCGCTCTCCTCGCCGCGGAAGTGGTCGACGAAGTCCATCGACACCGAGTGGTGGCCGACCAGCTTGGCGATCACGTTCTCGGTGCCGCACAGGAGCGCCGCCGCGCCGTCGCCGTAGTTCAGCTCGTTGGCCGACGCGACGCGCGCCATCCGCTTGTCGGCGGCGGCGACCAGCGCCGGGCCGCCGTTGCGCGAGGCCGAGAGCGCCGCCAGCAGCGCCGAGGTGCCGGCCTTCTGCGAGCCGCCGACGTCGGACGCCGCGAGGTTCTGCTCGATGTTCAGCGCCGTGCCGATCACGCCGGCGTTCTGGCGATCCTTGAACGGGTGGGTGGTCGAGGCGAAGAACAGCGAGCGCACGTCCTCGGCCTTGTGGCTGGTCAGGCAGTCGCGCGACGCCTCGACCGCCATGGTGATCGAATCCTCGTCCCAGTTGGCCATCGCGCGCTCGCCCTTGGCGAGGCCGCGCAGGCCGGCGGCGAACCACTTGTTGGCGTCGTAGACCGCCTGGCGATTGAGCCGCAGGCGCGGCACGTAGGCCCCATAGGCGACGATTCCGACCATTCCGACAGTCCTCCCACGCAATGAACGGGCGTTTATAGGCGCCTCTTAGCGAGTCTTGGCCGCTGGGGCCACGCGGATTTGAGCATGGCTGGGTTGGCGGCGGAATATCATTTCATCATACGGAAGATGAAGGGTCCCTCGCTGCGCTCGGGATGACAAGGCAAAGACTGTCATCCCGAGCGTCAGCGAGGGACCTTTCCGATCATCGCCTCATCCCTTCGCCTCGACCGGCCCCATGTCCCGCGGGCCGCCGCGGTAGCCGGCATCGGGCGGGATGTGGAGCCACTTGCGGCCGTCGCGGACCTCGACCCACGGCGCCACCGTCACGACCTTGCGGGCGCTGGCGGCGGCGATCGCGCCGGCCACCGTGCCGCCCTCGGCCAGCAGCTCGAGGTTCTTGAGCGTCGCGTGGACCAGCGTGCGCTTGCCGGCGGCGGCCTCGTCGATCGCCGCCTGGGCGCCGATCCACACCGAGTCGACCGACTCCGAGCCGTCGTGCAGCGCGACCTGGTCCTCCGGCGCCTCGGCCAGGAAGAACCACGTGTCGAAGCGCTTCGGCACGAAGGTCGGGGTGATCCAGTGGGCGAACGGCACCATCAGGTCGGTCGCGATCTCGAGATCCTCGGCTTCGACCATGTCGACGATGCTGGCCTCGTCCTTGGCCAGCTTGGCCCGCCAGCGCTTCTCGATGGCTTCGAGGTCGGCGGCGGCGATCAGCGCCCGCTGGCCGCGCTTGCGCGCCAGCAGCACGCCGCATTCCTCGAACGCCTCGCGCACCCCGGCGACCCGGAAGGCGAGTTCCGCGTCGCCGATCCGGTCGGCGCCGCCGCAGCGCGCGCGCAGCCGGGCGTCGCCGTCGGCGTCCTCCAGCTTGCCGCCCGGGAAGACCAGGGCGCCGGAGAAGGAATCGATCTGGTGGTGGCGGACCACCATGAAGACCTCGAGGATGGAATTGGGCTCGCCCGGCACCGACGGGCGCAGCAGCAGGACGGTCGTGGCGGGCCGCGGCGCGGCCGGTTGCTTCTTGGTGTCGCTCATGTCCCTGTTTTCCCACACCCGTCGCGACAGTGCCATCCAGCCGGTGTATCCTGACACCATCCATTCCGCAGAGAGAAGAAGGAGGACATCGCGATGTCCATGACCGGAAATACACTTGGCCCGCAGGGCGGCCTCGGCGAGGGCGTCAAGGCGCTGCGCGCCCGCTGGGGGTGGATCGTCGCCCTGGGCGTGATCTTCATGATCTCCGGCGTGATCGCGCTGGGCTCCGTGGTGATGGCCACCCAGACCGCGGTGTTCGTGGTCGGCATCATGATGATCATGGCCGGCGTCAGCGAGATCTTCACCGCCTTCTCGGTCAAGGAGTGGGGCAAGTTCTTCCTCTGGCTGCTGCTCGGCCTGCTCTACGTCGCGGCCGGCGTGATCGCCTTCAACAACCCGCTGCTGACCTCGGCCATCCTGACCCTGATGCTGGGCTGGGCGCTGGTGATCGGCGGCGTGGTCCGCGGCTACATCGCCTGGCAGGTCCGCGAGGCCGGCAAGCCGTGGGGCTGGGTCGCCCTGTCGGCCCTGATCACCCTGCTGCTGGGCGCCATGATCATCGCCAAGTGGCCCTACTCCAGCGTCTACACGCTGGGCATCTTCCTGGGCGTCGACCTGCTGTTCATCGGCTCGGCCTGGATGGGCGTCGGCCTGGCGCTCAAGAACAAGAAGGACTGAATGCGGCGCCTTCTCCTGCTTGCCGGTCTCGCCGCGATGGCGGGGCCGGCGTTCGGCCAGGGCGGCAATCCCCTGGGCATGTACGTGCTGGGCGGCAGCGGCGGCGGCAGTGGCATGGGCGGCGGCGACTCGCTCGACGGCAACGCCGCCTTCCGCAGCTGGATCGACCAGCCGAAGAGCGTGACCGCCAGCGACGGCACGTCGGGCACGATGCGATTCAACGCCGACGGCACGGCGACCCGGACCGACAATGCCGGCGTCGTCGACGGCGGCACCTGGCGCCACCACGAGCTCGGCTTCTGCTCGACCTGGGCCAAGGATGCCGCCGGCAAGGAGCGCTGCTACTCGATCGGCACCGGCAACGGCCAGACCTACATCACGCTGCAGGGCGCCAACGGGCCGGCGTACTACGTCAAGCCCTGACCCGGCCGACGCCGGCCCCCGCCCGCGCGCCTCGTGAGCGGGCGAGACGCCCGCGCTCCGCTTTCTCACACCTGAGAAAGCTTCCAAAAAGCACTCCACGAGCGTGACGCATCCGACACACGTGAGCGTCCTCACTTCGCGTGATTGATCCAGATCAACCGCCGCCGTCCCCCTACTCCTATCGTGGGCATGCGTTTCGAACTGGAGCATGCAATGAACAAGTTTCGGGTTTTGGGGACCATGCTGACGTCGGTGGCCGCGGCGGCGCTGATGATGGCGGCGCCGGCGCAGGCCGACGAGGTGGCGGTCGAGCAGGCGCAGGCCGCAACGGCCTCGGCCGGCGCGCCGGGAACCTTCGGTGGCCCCTATGGCCCGCCGGAGAAGTTCGGCTTCACCGGTGGCTGGCAGGTCCGCGTGCGCGCCATGGGCGTGGTGCCGGACACCAACGCCAGCACGGTGAACGTCCAGGGCGTGCCGTCGCTGTCGACGCCGTTCTCGGGCCTGTCGGTCGGCAACTCGATCGTGCCCGAGCTCGACATCTCGTACTACTTCAACCCGAACATCGCGCTCGAGCTGATCCTCGGCGTGACCGGGCACAACGTCACCGGCAACGGGTCGTTGAACGGCCTCAACATCGGCAGCACCCTGCTGCTGCCGCCGACGCTGACGGCGCAGTACCACTTCACCAACATGGGCGCGTTCCAGCCCTATGTCGGCGCCGGCATCAACCTGACGATCCCGCTCAGCACCCAGAACGCCGGCGCGACGACGGCGGGCGGCCTGACGACCACGCAGTTCAGCCTGAACACCGCGGTCGGCCTCGCCCTGCAGGCGGGCTTCGACTACATGATCGACCGCAACTGGGGCGTGAACTTCGACGTCAAGAAGCTGATCCTGCGGCCGGGCTACAACGCCACGGTGAACAACACGATCCCGGTCAGCGGCACCGCCGCCCTCGACCCGTGGCTGTTCGGCGTCGGCGTCACCTACCGCTTCTAGCCCTTCATCAGCGGGTGTCGGCCGGTCCCGGCCGGTCGGCCCCGCCTCCCTCCTCCCTGACCCCGTCCTCGCGAGAGGGCGGGGTTTTTCGTTGCTCGGCGAGGGCGGCGAGACGGGCGGCGCGGGCGCGCAGGCCGGCGGCCTCGAGCTCGTCGAGGTCCGCCTGGGTCGAGTGCCCATACCGCGCACCGTCCCGACGCGCCGATGGATGGCCCTCCGGGTCGTCGCCCTGGCCCCGTCCCGCGCCCGACGGCGGGCCGTTCCAGGCGGCGGGCTGGCGGTTGCGCAGCCAGAAGATGCAGGCGCGGGTGTCGGGCGCGACGTGGACGACCTGGCTCAGCGTGTGTTCGCGGCCCTGGTGCAGCACGGTGCGCGACACGGTGCGGTCGTAGCCGACGGCCTTGTCGTAGAGGCAGCGCGCCACCCGCGCATCCGCCGCCGCCCGCCCCCGCCGCACCGCGGCGCCGAAGTCGTCACGGGTGGCGATCCAGTTGTCGATCGTCCGCGCCGCCACGTCGAAGAAGGCGGCGAGGTCGGCGTTGGTGGCGCCGAGCAGGCAGTAGTTGTGCGCCGTCTCGGCGAAGTCGGGGTGGTAGAGGGTGGGGCGGCCGGGGGTGGGCATGGGGCACAATAACACTGGTGCTTCTCCGAAGTAAACACCCTGGTCATTATTGCGTGCCGCACCAGCACCGCAAAGAACGCACTCCCACTGCCGTCAATTCGACCGCGCGACCTAGTTCCCTTGCTTGACCATCGTGCGTGACGTCGCCAACGCCTTGTAAATCAAGCGCGCGATCTGCCTGGCAAGAAACGGAGGGACCGCATTGCCAACCTGCACATACTGCTGCGTTCGGTTGCCAAGAAACAGATAGTCGTCTGGAAAGGTCTGCAGCCGCGCAGCTTCCCGAACGGTCAGGCTCCGACACTGGGAGGCATCGGGGTGAATGAAGTAGTGGCCGTCCTTGGATATGTGACTCGTAACGGTCGTGGCCGGCTCATCCTTCAGCTGGACACGAAATCTGTCGGAGAAGATTCCGCTTTGCCAGTTGCGATGCTCCGGCGCGAGCATGACCGGAAACTCATCGGCTTTCGGACTGTATCCTCGCACCTTTCCGAATACTGCTGCAAACAAGTAACGTCCCAGGTCAGTCTTCATGTGCCCGCGACTCTCGTGCTGAGCGATTGACTCCAACTCGTCATTCTCGAGCCACGACAGCAGTTCGTCCTTCGCCTCGCCGTATCGCTTGTAGAGAGACGACGAAGTTCGTGTCAGTGGGCGATGTTCGGATGCTTTCCGAGCCACGGCCCGGAACTCGTCGCGCAGGTCACTGTGTCGCTGAGCCGCATACTCCTTGCCGAGCTCGGTAGCGGCCTCGACGACCAGATCGCGCCAATTCTCCGCACTGTCCAATCCCTTGCTGAGTCCGCTTCGAATACCCGGAAGCGATCCGATGGCGAAACCGACAGTCCGGCCATCTGCACCAACGTCGATGGAGGCCGCCCCCGGCTTCACGGCCCGGTCAGACCGAATTCCCACGATGATTACGCGGTGTCGCCTCTGCGGCACCCCGAAGTCTTCTGCTCGAACAACGAAGTCGGCCGGCTCCCGAGGTTCGCTGAGGGTCGCCTTGCCATCGGAGACACGAATCGCCCGAAGTTCGTACAGCCCCTGCCTGCCCGTGCCGAGCGATCTCAGATCCTCCATGAGCATCTCGAAAACGAGTCGACTTTCGACAGTCGACGAAAGCATGCCCTTGACGTTCTCCATCACGAACGCGGCCGGCCTCAGGCGGTCCAGGACCCGGATGTACTCCCGGAAAAGATAGTGCCGCTCATCCTCTTCCGGCTTGTAGCCGACCTTGCCCTTGGCCCTGGCCCGGCCCACGAGCGAGTATGCCTGACAAGGAGGGCCGCCAATCAGAACCGCGTCCCGGTACTTCTGCCTCAAGCGGGAGATGGCTTGCCGGATGACCCCGGAGGCCTTCTCGGTCCCCAACTCGAGACACCGCGCTTCGTGCTCCGCAGCGCGCCACGCTTCTTCGTCGACTGCTCCCCAGTCCGGCTGCTCGATGCGACCGGCATGGAAGTCGATGAACGAGCGAGGGAGCCTTCCGTGACGCGCCCGATACTCGCGAAGAAAGGCACGCAGGGTGAGTGTCTGGTGCGCCGATGCTTCCTTTTCGATCGAGATGCCGATCCTGAAGGGCGCATGACCGCGATCCCGCAAGGATGCGAAGCCCTCGCCAAGACCTCCAGGGCCCGCAAACAGATCGACAACGCCGAAGGTGCTGGACAAGCTCGCTCCTGATGGAACTGTTACGTTCCGTGTATAACACTTCAACCTTTGAACACCAGGAGACCGGTGTCAGATATTGTCGACAAGCCTACGCGATCTCGCATGATGGCCGGGATCGGCGGCAAGAACACCAGACCCGAGATGGCGCTGCGCCGCGCCCTGCATGCGAAAGGATTGCGCTATCGGCTGCACTCCCATCGCCTTCCGGGGAAACCGGACCTGCTGTTTCCCCAGTTCAAGGCGGTGGTCTTCGTTCATGGATGCTTCTGGCATCGCCACGCTGGCTGCCGCTACGCGACGGAGCCGCGGACGCGCGCGTCCTTCTGGAAGGCCAAGTTCTCCGCAAACGTCGCGCGAGACAGGCGTGTGGCCAAGTTGCTGGCCGAGTCAGGCTGGCGCGTAGCCACGGTTTGGGAATGTGCCTTGCGTGACGCTGACGGAGTTGCCACGACATCGGGGCGCGTCGCGGCCTGGTTACGCTCCGCCTCCGAAACACTCGACATCGGAAAGCCGAGAGGCAAGTCAGCACCATCGGTCAGGACTAGACCACGGCGTCCTGGCCGACCTGAGGGATGATCTCGACTGGAGAGAACCCGGCCTCTTGCAGCCGTCCCAGGACCTCCAGCGCATATCTTGACTGTGCTTCGCTCGGCGCTCTTCCTCGTCTGGGCAGCGACGCACAAGCCTGCAGGATCTGAAGATCCTTCGAATCCAGCTTCCTCGTCGCACGCGCCCATTCGATAGCGTCTTCCCAGAAGTCCGGCCCCAGCTTCACGACGCGTGTCTGGGCTCCAATTCCGTCAGCCATTGTCGAGGATGCACGCGCATCCCGTTCGGCAGAGCGCGCGGCCTCGGCGAGAACGAGACAGGTGGAGAAGTCGTCATCGTAGGTAACGGTCCGGGACTTCAGCCCATTCCAGCACGCCTGTTGCTTCGCCCATTCGGACATGTTGCGCACGCCCTGTGGGGGATGGGTGATCAGATTGTTGGCCTCGGCAGCGGCCAGCAGCAGGGCCCGCCCAAGGGCGGCCGGAACCGCCTGACGCCGCCAGATGGCATCGAGATCCAGCACCTGTCCATCTGCGCCCGCGTCATGAAACACCTTGGCCATCGCATAGGTCACGATGTTCGCCCGATAACCGCCCTCGTACCAGTCCTGCTTAGGAACCTCCGCTTCCAGCCAACGGAAGAGGATGGCCTTCGCCACGAGACGCTTGAACCACAGCTCATTGTACTGAGCATCGGTCTTGCTCCAGGACTCCCCGAGGTCCTTGGCAAACTCGGCGAAGTTCTTTTGCGCGCCCTTTGACACCACATGCGGCTTGCCGCCAGCAGAGCACTCGTACTTCGCGAGGTCGGTCTTGCTGAAAAGCTGCTCCTTCGGGTATTCCAGTTCGAACCGCCGGAGGTCCGCGCCCTTGCGCTTGGCTCGTTCGTTCAGGAACTGGCCGCGGGACCGCTCGTAGAACCACTTGCTGTCGTGCCGCTCACCTTCTCTAGCGGTGAACATCACGGTCCGCGAGATCTTCTCCATCCGCACGTGGAATGGGTGATTGGAGAAGAAGTCCGCGGCATTGACCTTGTTCTGAGTATTCGCGAACTCGGAGATCTTGGGCACGATGTCCTCCGCCCGTTCAGGCGGAACCACTGTCAGCTTCATCTGAACAAAGACATGCTGCAGCTGATCGCCGGCCGCCTTCAGCGCTGCGTGAATCGATCCCGTGGTCTGAGCACCATTGACGATCTGCAGATTGCTGATGGACGAAATGGCCTTGCCGCCGTCGGTCTGCACCCATTCGACGGCATCCGCAGTCGCTGATAGCCCATTGTTGTAGGGGAAGAACAGCTCCGGCTCCTCCTTGATCGTCTTCTGGATGCCCTTGTTCGTCTTGGCGCGCGCCTGAAGAAAGGAACGCACGTTGGCTTCGAGGAGCCTTGCACCCCATCGATCGTACACTTCGGCAAGTTGGCGCCCCGGGACAATCATGAGGTAGCTCTCGAGCCCGGCGCCCTCCTGCGATGCCTTCAGCGCCGGAATCGGGCCGCCAAAGTCCTTCGCGAAGTCGATGACCATGTCTTCCCTGGCCTGGCCGGAGCGATCGAAGCGTTCGAAACGTGCCAGGTCCCAGACAGAGTAGGTTACCGGAACATCACCCGAGTCCTTCAGCTTTACCGCGTCATCACGCCCGATGTAGCGGCGATTGGATACAAGGATAAGCTTTACCTTCGAGACGCGGCTCCACGTGTTGATGATCAGGTCGGAGACTTGAAAGGCAGGGCTGACCTCGTTCAGCGAATCACGGAACTCGGCCTTCTTCGCGTTCCGCAAGAACCTGATCAGGGGATTCAGGAGCGGCGGCAAGTCGCCCTTGCCGAAGGTCTGCACTTCATCCGAATCGACAAAATCGCAGACGATCAGACCAAGGATTCCTTCCGAATCGCGCGGGTCTCCCGCATATCCGTCAATCCGAACCTTCTGCCCGCCCTCACCCGTCTGATGGAAGGCCCGATGGGCGACCTCCAGCTCTCCGGCTTCGGCAAGACGCTCCGCCACGCGGTCGAAGAATGCTTCAACCATCAGGACGCCGCTCGTATCCGCCTCCCGACGGATATCGGCCAACATGCTCTGGTGATACTCCTCGAGGTCGCTCATCAGCTGCCCTTTCCGACAATTCGAGAAAGCGCCACCTGCGCATCGACTCGATAGGGCGCGCACGCGGAGATATCGAGGTTGTAGGTAACGTTCGAGACGCCAAGGGGAACCGGCGCAGTCACCCTCGGAAATTCTTCGGTGATCGAATGGAACACAGCGGGTCCCGCTATCCATCTCCAGGGCGAGTAGTCATCCGCCGGGTCGAAGCCGGCGTCGGCCAGGTGCCTCTCCCAATCGAGCAAGGCCCCAGGCTCTCGATGTTCGATCTCCCGAGCGATTGCGTCGACGACTTCGGCAAGCGTCTTCCCGTTTGGCGCCTGAACCCTGTCGACCGCCAGCACCGCGAGCCAGAGCCTGCACCCCGCAACGTCCGCCAGTTGGTGCTCACTCGAAATCTTCACATGTGGTCGCGACGCGCCGCGACGCGCCTTTACTTCGATGCAATCCGCCTGCAGCTCGAAGTCCTTCGGCGCACCGGAGGGTCCGGTCCAGGCATTCAACGCGCCGGAGGGACCCAGTCTTTCCATCAGTGTCAGAAAGATCTCCAACTCTCCGAGAAGGCCCTTCTGTTCCTCCTCCGAAAGTACGCCAGGGCCGCGTCCACGCAGAAGATGATGCCAGCGGAATGTCCTCCCAATGGCCCGTTCCAGTGCCGCACTTTCGACCGTCGCCGCTTCTCCCGCAGCAACGACATCCCGACAAAGCGTCTCGAAGGGTTCAAGCTGAGCGCTGTCCTTCAGACGGATGTAGAGGATAGGTCCACCCGGAAGAGTCTGAAACTGCATCTCGATGTTCCTGAGCTTGGGGAGAAGGGGAACGGGCTCCGGCAGTCTGCTCAGTTGCAGGACCAGAGCCACGTCCGTCTTGGGCATGACGGCCCAGAAGAAGTTCCACTTCCCTTTGGCATCGACCCGACGCGTGTCCGTCTTGCCCGCCTCCAGTCCGGACCAGGGCGTTTCATTCGGGATCACCTTTGGCCTCCTCTTCCTGCTCGTCTTCTCCGAACATTTCCCGCATCCGGATCGTGTTCACGACGTACTCCACGGTTCCGCCCCCGACCGCACTCGGCGGGAAGGAGATGCTCCACGCGACGACATTTCCATGCGACCACTCGCGGCCTTCGGCGAGCTTTCGAGGCATCACGAAGCGCACGATCAACAGCGGCCTGCGCCGTACCTTCCGATAGATGCGATCGGGAGTGGTGGCAGGGGGATCCTTGCCCTGGAACTCCCGCTTGACCTCCGCCTGCGCCAGCGCCTCTTCTTCTGGCGACAAACCCTCCTTCTCGTCGCCAGGCGATCCGACGCGTCGGCTGGTGCCACTGATCGCCAGGATGCCCAGGTCGAAATCCGCTGCGCTGACCGCTCTTTCGAAGGCCTGCATATCCAGACTGAACAGCTTGTCGGGCGCGAACGACGCCTTGTCCTTCTGAGCGCTGGCAAACAGAACGTCCCAGCTTTCCAGTTCCGACTCTGCGCGCGCATCGACGTAGCCGAGAAGCAGCCGGGGATCCCCAAGGGGATCGGCGGGATCGCCGCGAAACGCCGCCAGAAACTCGCGAACGAGGGCCACCGGCACCGAAGTGAACAGGTGCCCCCGCGGTCTCTGAACCGCCGTGACACCGCCCGCGACGATCTTCCGAGCGAGGGTCTCCGCAGCAAGACGGTTCCGGTCCAGTTGGTCCGGGTCAGTTCGGAGGCGCGTACTCTCAATCAGCTTCTCGGCCAATCCTACGCGCACAGGCCATTCCTCTCCGGTGCCCATCTTGTTGCGCGCGGTGACGATCAAGGTCTCCGGATGGCTACGAACGGCCAACCCGAACTGCTCGGGGGTCGCGCGCACCCGCTCCATCTGCTTCAACTGCGACTGCAGATCGTCCATTGCCTCGTGAATGTGCGCATACCAACCAACACCGTCGGCAGGCATCCAGATGCGACAGAGGTCCTCGTAGCCTGTCCGGTAGCCGAACCAGCGGCCCATCTGCATCAGCGTGTCGTACATCATCGAGTTACGAAGGAAATAGCTGATCGTCAGGCCTTCGAGGGTCAAGCCGCGCGACAGGGAGAATCCTCCGATGGCGACGACCGTCACGCCATGCTCGCCCGTCTGCGAGTAGTCCAGGGCTTCCGAGCGCTTCGATGCGTTGACCTCGACCACCTGGAGGCCCGTCAGAACTTCATGGAGCCTGGATTGCACTGCGGGCCAATCAGCGTCTCCGAGTCCCGAGTACTCCCGTTCCCAGGCCGCATGGAGCCCGGCAATCTCCCCATTGCGCAATGCTCCCCGACCCTTCGCCCCATCGACGGCGACGGCCTCCCGAATCCTGCCGACGGCATCCATCACCTTCGTCCGGATGCGCCCCTGAACATCGGTGAATCGCGACGCATTGATCAGCATCGAAGCGTGGGAAGCCTCCTGACCCCTATGATTCCGGATGGCGCGCGAGACGATGAAGGCGCGAAGGGCCTCGACGAGACTGCCGGGCAGGCTGTCGAGTTCATGAGTGATCTTGTGCCGCATGGGCAACACGTCTTCGTTGTCGGCGATCAGCCGAACGAACCTGTCGCGCTCGTCGATGAATACCTTCTGCGCACCGAAGTAGTTGGAGGGCGCATCGAGGCCGATGATGAAGTGCCTGGGAAACAGATCCTGCTTCAACGTTTCGTCATCGGTCTCCGGATCGATGAAGATGTTGGCGAATGGCGTCGCCGTGTAACCGACATAGCAGCTCCGATGAAACAGCGAGAGCAGCGCCCTGATCTGACCGTTGATCCTTGTCACCTCATCCTTGCTATACGCGGTATTGATCGAAGCATTGTCCGCTTCGTCATCGATCAGCAGCATCGGCTGATTGACCATCTGGGTGCGTTCGTTGACCGAGTGCTCCTTGAGCCATTCCAGCAGATTCTTCAGGGTGCTCGAGTTCTTCTTGATCACGAGGACGACAGGTACGGTGTACTGGCCGATCTGGCTGGTGTTGGTGGTCGCCGTATCCTTGTTGAAGTCCCGTAGCGTATTGGTGAGCGAGACCGGGAACTCGCGCTGGTCGAACTGTCCCACTCCGATGATCTTCTGCCGGCGAGCGCGGTTGGCGGAAGCAAGGCGTCCGGTATCCCGTCCGATGAAGCCTTCGTCGATGCGCGCCTGGGTCTGATTACGAAGGTTGTTGTGGATGCCCGCGATGACAACGATCAGCCGGTAGCCTGCATCCGCGGCCTTGCAGATCAGCCCCGTGTAGTTCGCCGTCTTGCCGCTCTGCACGTGGCCCACCACCATACCGCGGCGGCTCCACGGGCTCATGTTCTCTGGATTGCCAAGGCGATCGAGAATTCGATCCGACACCTCGTCGGTGGCGTCGATCACGGACTTGGGCAGGCCCTTCAGGCTCAGGAGCTTCCTGTAGCGCCCCCAGTAGAAGTCGCCCACCTTGCCGTTGATCTTTGCGTCGCGAAGCCACGGGCGAAAGTCTTCGGCATCCACGACGGCGCCGAGCCCCATGCTGATCCCGTACTTTTCCTCGACCAGGCGCGCCAGCCCCTCGGCTTCCTCATCGGAGACCCGGCCAAGAAACATGTTCGTCCCCCGGAGCTCCGCGATGATCGCCCTGATGGACTGAGCGGTATGGGGCCCGGGCTGCGAAGCCATGAACATGGAAGTCATGCCTTCGAGACTGCTAAGAACGGAATTCACGACGCCTCGCTCGATTTCAGATTGCAGTCGACGATGCGCTGGGTTTCCTCCCACGCGGATCGGAATGGATCGACATCCTTCATGAGCGCCAGGATCTCCCGGAGGTCCTTCTTCGCGGCGGTGAGAACCGACAACGTGGCGCGAACTGCTTGAGAGAGCGTCTCATGATCGACAGTATCGGGAACGATCTGCTCGGCGACCCCTGCCATGTCTGCATGCAGTGACTCCACCGGAAGCGACGCGCCTACAAGAGCGATGCAATTGTAGAATCCTTGTCTCAAGTGCTCCGGGAGGCTTTGCGCGAAGTTCGAAAAGGCCGGATGGTCCTGATTGGGTCGGTACCTGATCTGCCCATCGGCCTGGATGCGCTGCCACATCGGCAGCCGCTCCTGGTCAACAAGCTTCTGCCCTCGTCGAAGATAGGTTCTCTTCGAGCCGGTCTGAATTCGCTCGATGACCTTTCGCAGGCGGTCCCGCACGATCGGCGGCAATTGCGCCGAGGACTTCTTGACGTCAATTTTCCATTCGCTGTCCATGCTGTTGGGAATGTCAACGCGAACACGGGAAAGCTTGGTCAGTTCAGATTGGCGACAGAGACCGAACCACGTCCCGTAGAGGATGAGTCTCTTGCCTCGATACAGGTAGAAGCCCTGGGAGTTCATGTGGCCTTCGGGACCACCAATGTCTTCCCATTCCGCCTTGCTCATCTGCTTGTGGTGAGGAAGCGTGAAACTCTGAATCTCGACCTCGCCGCTGCCCAGGTGCAGTGTTTCCACGGGATCGGGAATCAAGGCGTCGTGATTGACCGCAAACGGATTCAGGGGCCGCAGTTCCCGTCCATTGAGAAAGATTCGCAAGGGCTTCGATTGTTCCATGAAGCGATGAAACACCAGACGCAGATGCCTTTCGGCTTCCGCCAGCCTTTGATTGATGATTTCCGTGCGCCTGGCCGGGTTGGTGACATGCACTGAAACCAGTCGGTCAAGCTTTTCCCACAGAACGAGAGTTCCGCGGTTTCCCAGTCCGTCCAGCCCCGGAATTCCGGAGGTGTCGTCGGGGAGCTGAATGCTCCAGTCATTGCGGCGCGCGACTTCGTCGAGGTCCCAGATCGCGGCCGCCGTTCCGCCCGATTGGCGCGACACAACCGTAAGGCGCCGACACTGGGAAAAGCTTGCACTCTTCAACCCCAGGCCAAAGCGGCCAAGGTCCGGTTCGTCGCGCTTTGCCAAGGGGTTCTTGCTGCCTGGCCGCATTGCAGCAACCAGCTCTTCTTCAGACATGCCGGCACCATCGTCGAGGATGGCGATATACGGAGCTTCAGAAACGGTTTCCGTGGCAATCCAAACGTTCCGAGCGCCAGCGGTGATCGAGTTGTCAATGATGTCCGAGATGGCTGTTTCGAGGGAGTAGCCAATGTCACGCAGACCTTCGATCAGCGAAGCCGCGTAAGGCGTCGCATCGGCTCGGCGGACTTCGGCAGGCTCTTGCATTCGTTCCGTCTCCTACAACCGCTTGGCTACTTAGCCTCGATAGCAAACTTCCTACAAGGCAGCCTGAGAAACTGGGAAAGCAAGTTGGGGCCTCCCAAAGCCGCCATTCTCTCAATGGTCCTCACGCAAGCGGAGCAGCCAGATTCTTCCCCGCACTCACCGAAGCAGCAACTGCCTTCGGACGACTTTCGAAAAGTAGCCGTTCCAAACTGCCCGGCATTGGCCAAAACAGCCAATTGATTGACAGCGGTGGACAGCCAGCGAGCAGCTGCAGGCCGGAACTTGACGATCGATGCGCCGGTGGGCGCTCTTGCCTGGAAGGATTGATGCAATGCTCACTGCACCACCACCCCCCGCTCCCCCACCAGCCCCCGCGCCTCCTCGATCAGCGCCTCGACATCGGTGTCCGCCAGTTCCTCCTCGCTCGCGTGCGCGCCGCCGGCGGCCGGGGTGCGTGACGTGTCGATCCAGGCCTGGCCCTGCTGGAACGCCTCCAGCATCGCGCGCTGTTCCGGCTTCTCCTTCTCGGGCGCCAGGGTCAGCGCCAGTTCCTGCCACTGGGCGGCGCGGTCGAAGGCGCCGCAGCGCGCCAGCGCGGCGGCCAGCGTGCCGAGGAAGGGCCAGTAGCGCCAGCCGGCGATGTCGCAGGCGCGCACGGCGTAGGTGACGGCCAGCGGGCCGTCGTGGGCACGCAGCTGCTCGGCGGTGGCCAGCATCCAGGCGAGATTGTTGAACGGCCACGCGAACAGCGGGTCGAGGTCGCCCGCCGCCTGGTAGGCCACCGTCGCCTCGGGCCAGCGGCGCAGCTCGGACAGGCGGATGCCGATCTCGTATAGCCGGACCGCGCGCTCCGGCCCGTCCTGCCCGGCGGCGCGCATCAGGTGGATGCGGCCGGCCAGCGCGGCGCCGTCGTCGAGCACGGCCTGGTAGTCGAGCCGCATCGCCTCGTCGAAATGGCGCAGCGCCGCGTGCGGGTCGCGGGCGGCGACGTCGAGCGCGGCCTGGACGCGCGCCGCGGCGGCGACCGGGTCCTGGCGGAAGATGTGGCTGTCGCCGAACGCCTCCGGCTCGGCCTCGTCCGGGGCGCGGCCGCGTCCCGCCGTCAAGGCCTGGTCGGCGAGGTCCCAGGCGCGCGCCGCAGCGAGCTTCGCCCGGTTCGCCGACTGTTCGCGGCTGCGCGGCTTCCACGCCCGGACCCGCGCCTCGGCCTCCTCGCGCTGGCCGGGCAGCAGGTCGGCCTCGACCGCGTCGCGGTCGGCGATCGCGCCGGCCTCGGTCTCGCCGTCGGCGAAGGCGCGGGCGCCGGTCGCGGCGCGGTCGAACCACGACCAGGCCTCGACCGGGTCGGCCGGCGCGCCGATGCCGTCGCGGCGCATCAGGCCGAGGAGCCTCTGGGCGCGCGGGTGGCCCTGCTCGGCAGCCAGCCGCATCCAGGCCAGCGCCGCCGCCGGCTCGGCCGGCATGCCCTCGCCGACCAGCAGCATGAAGCCGAGGCTGTGCTGGGCCGGCGCGAAGCCCTGGTCGGCGGCGCGGCGGAACCAGCCGAACGCCGCGCCGAAGTCCTGGCGCACGCCGTGGGCGTTGAGGCAGGCATGGCCCATCGCGTGCTGGGCATGGACGTGGCCGGCGTCGGCGGCGCGGGCGAACCAGCGCGCCGCCTCGACGAGGTCGCGCGTGCCGCCCTGTCCCTCGGCCAGCATGTCGGCCAGCCCGTACTGGCCGTCGGCGTGGTCCAACTCGGCGGCGGCGCGGTACCAGCCGAGCGCCGCGCCGAGGTCCTGCGCGATGCCGACGCCGGCGCGCAGCGCGTCGGCCAGCCCGACCATGCCCAGCGGCTCGCCCTGCTCGGCCGCGGCGCGGTACCACGCCACGGCCGCGGCGAGGTCGCGCTCGACGTTGCGGCCATGGGCGAGGCACCAGGCATAGGCGGCCTGCGAGCGCGCGCTGCCCTGCTCGGCGGCGCGGCGCATCCAGGCGATCGCCTGCGCACCGTCGCGCGGCACGCCGTCACCGGTCTCGTAGGCCAGCGAGAGATTGTGCTGGGCACGGAACTCGCCGCGCTCGGCGGCGGCGCGGTACCAGCGCGCGGCGGCGCGCGGGTCGCGCGCCTGCCCCTCGCCGCGCTGCGCCATGCGGCCGAGGTAGAAGAGCGCCGCGGGGATCGAGGCCTCGTCGCCCACGCCGTCACGGCCCTCCGCGAGGGCGCGGAACGCGGCCAGCGCGGCGCGGAAGTCGCCGGCCTCGTAGAGCGCCACCGCGTCGGCGAGCGCGGGCGTCGGGTCGGTTCCGTCGAATGCCATCGTGTCTCCTCCTGCAGCCCGTGACCCCTCCGTCGGCGAAGACGCCGCCACCTCCCCCTGCTCGCGCAGGGGGAGGAAAGACCCGCGCGCGCTCAACGGGCGGCCGCCTGGCCGTCGCGGATGTTCGGGTTGGCGCCGCGGAACCACTCGCACAGGGGGAGCGACCGCTGGACATCGGCGGCCGTCACGTTGGCGCGCCGCGCCTGCTCGGCGTTGAAGGTCAACGCCTGGCCATCGACCGCGATGTCCATCGCCAGGCCGGTGCCGCGGACCTGGACGTAGCACCACTGGCTGCTCGGCGCGGGGTCGGTCAGCGCCTCGTACTTCCAGCCGGTGGTGACGGCCAGCGTGTCGCTGCGGTTGTGGCGGAAGATGGTGAAGTCGACCACCGACCGGGCCGGCGGACTGCCCGGCGTCGCCGCGGTGGTCGGCGGCGGCGGGAGCGCCTGGAACTTGTCGACGATCGCCCGCGCCTCGGCTGCCGCCTGCTCCGCCGCGACGGCCCGCGCCTCGGCGGCCTGCACCGCTTCCGGCGAGATACCCGGCCGCTCGCGCAACAGCGACACGCCCCAGCAGGCGAGCAGCACGCCCAGCCCGAGGCCGGTCGCCGCGGCCCCCGCGCCGAGACCGGCGCGCAGCCAGCCGGCGCGGCGCAGCGCGGCGGCCGCCGCCGCGGCGACGGTGGCACGGCGCTTCTCCTGCGCCGCCTCGACCGCCTCGATCGCCGAGAGGTCCTGGGTCTCGACCAGCTTCAGGGTTTCCATGGGGCGCTCCACCGGGGGCCTCACTTGAACAGCCGCAGCGCCGGGCGCGCGGGCGGCGGCGGTTCGGCGGCGGGCGAGCGCCGCGCCTCGTCGAGCGCCGCGGCGGCGGCCGGGCCCTCGACGCGCGATTCCGATGTGTGCGCCTCGGGCAGCGGGCCGCTGCCGCTGTAGGGCAGCCAGCGCACGGTGTTGCGCTCGACCAGGATCGGCTTCTCGATCACCAGTTCGGGCACGATCTTCTCGACCACCGTCTCGACGATCTTCTCGACCGGCACCTCGACGCGCTGCACCACCTTCTTGCGCCGCCGGCCGGCCCACGCCCGCAGGGCGCGCAGCAGCTTGACCGCGTGCTCCGTGACCGACGGGCCGGTGCGCTCGGGCCAGTAGGCGATCAGCGCCGACAGCACGCCGGCCAGCGACACGATCGCCGCCGAGAACAGCGAAAAGAAGCCGCGGGCGCGCGCCAACTGGCGGTCGGTCAGCTGCTCGGGCGCCACGCCGTGGACCATCGCGGCGAGGCGGTAGACCTGGTTCTGGTTGGCCTCCTCGGCGAAGGCGCGGCGCGCGGTGGCCAGCTCGGCCTCGGCCGCCGCGCGGGCGTCGCTCCCACTCGTCCCGCTCCCCGTCGCCATCGCCTGCAGCGCACGCTCGGCGTCGGCGATGCCGGCCATCACGCGCTCGAGCTTGGCGGCGTCGTCGCGGCGCTCGGCGGCGTAGCGCTGGTCCTCGGCCAGCGAGCGCGGCTGCAGGCAGGCGCCGGCGATCTTCAGGCAGTGGGTGGCGATCTCGTTGAGCAGGTCCTTGTGGGCGATCGCCGCCTTCTCCATGTGCAGGCTGAGCGCCTCCTGCTGGCGGCGGCCTTCCTCGATGCGCTTCTGCAGGTCGGCGCGGCCCGCGCGGTCGGCGTCGGTGCGCCGCGTCGCCTCGGCCCCGGCGGCCTCGACCGCGCGTTCGGCGCGGCGCAGCGCCTCGCGCGCCGGCTCGGCCTCGGCCATGCGCAGCGTGACGATGCGCTCGATGCCGAAGGTCCAGTTCTCGAAGGCGATGGCGCAGATCGGCAGCAGCGCGGCCAGCGCGAGGCCGCGCGGCACCAGCCCGCGCTTGCGCTGGAAGGCCTGGGCCAGAGGGATGCGCAGCAACTCGGTCATCGCCAGCACGACCAGCGGCAGCGCCGGCAGCCAGCCCACCAGGGTCGTCGGGAAGGCCTTCGGAAAGGTCGTCTGCGCGGCGTTGACGACGCCGCAGGCGACGCCCACGACCTCGAGCCCCCAGGCGAAGACCAGGAGCGTCGGCAGCGAAACCGCCGGGTTGGAAAATTCCACGGGCATGGCCCGCGGCGCCGCGTGGCGCACGCTGTCGAAAGCGATCGTCATTGGTCGAACCCCTGTCCCACCCGCCGGGGCGGGGATCCCACACGATCCCTGCCACCGGCTGTCCGACGACGGGACCACCCATCGACCCGTCGTCGCCAGCAATCTGACAGCAGGGGGTGTCAAATGCGGACATCTACCCATACACTGCGCATTCCCGCGGCTGCGAATTCCCCCTAGGGAGAGCCCATGCGCCACGCCCCCGCCGAACGCGTCCTGCAACTGGCCCTCGCCCTCCAGGGATCGCGGATGGGCCTCACCCTGACCGACATCGAGGAGCGCTTCCGGATCGGCCGCCGCACGGCGCAGCGGCTGCGCGACGCCGTGCTGCGCGTCTACCCGCAGACCGAGATGGTGGTCGACGCCGAGGCGCGGCCGCGCTGGCGGATCGCCGCCGGCACGGTGACGCCGGCGGCGCTGGCGGCCGAGGAACTGGTCGAGCTCGAATCGACCGCGTCGTTCCTGCGCCAGCGCAACCTGCACAAGCGGGCGGCGGCGCTGGAGCGCATCGCCGCCAAGCTGGAGGGCGCCCTGCCCGCCGCGACGCGCACCCGGCTGGCGCCCGACATCGAGGCGCTGCTCGAGGCCGAGGGGCTGGCGATGCGGCCGGGACCGCGGCCGATCATCCGCGAGGAGGTGATCGACGTGGTGCGCCAGGCGATCAAGGAAGGCCGCGAGCTCTACCTCGCCTACCGCAGCCCGCACAGCCGGCGCGCCTCGGGCCGCCGGCTGCAGCCCTACGGCTTCCTGCTGGGCAAGCAGCACTACCTCGTGGGCATGTCGCCCGACCGCCATCCCGGCGAGGCCCGGCTGTTCATGCTGGGACACATCACGCGCGTCTCGCTGAAGGACCAGACCTTCGAGCGCGACCCGGCCTTCTCGCTGGAGAAATTCGCCGAGCGCTCGTTCGGCGTGTACCAGGGCGCGCCGCACGACGTGGTGTGGAAGTTCGCGCCCGACGTCGCCGACGCGGTCGCCGAGTACGTCTTCCACCCGACGCAGACGGTGAAGCGGCAGAAGGACGGCTCGACGCTGGTGTCGTTCCGCGCCGGCGGCCTGCTCGAGATGTGCTGGCACCTCTACACGTGGGGCGCCCACGTCGAGGTGCTGGAGCCGCCGGAGCTGAAGGACATGATGCACCGCGCGCTGGGCCACCGGAACTTCGCGGTGCCCGGCGGCGCCTGACGCGGTGACGGCCGGGGGCCGTCCCTCGCGGGCTCCTAACCCTTCCGGCGCCAGATCTCCGGCGCGAGGAACGTGCCTTCCCACAGGCCGCGGCGCGCGCTGCGGGCTTCCTGCTCCTGGGCGACGTAGTCCATCGCGTAGCGCACGAACGCCACCGCCCAGCCGTCGCGCACCATGGCGGCGCCGAGGTCGCGGCCGTCGACCCGGCACAGCGCGACGGTGCGGCCGTAGCGGTCGGTGCTGCGCGGCTCGCAGGCGACCGGCCGCTCAGCCACCAGGGCGCGCAGGTGCGCCGTGGCGCGGCCGCCGCACGGGTACTCGGTGCCGGCGACGCTGCAGAGCTGGCGGCTCTCCGGCGCGTCGATGCCCCACAGCCGCACCCGCACGCCGGCGACGTCGAGCGTGTCGCCGTCGATCACGGTCGCCGCGCCGACGATCGTCGCGCGCTGGGCATGGGCGACGTTGAGCGCGAGCGCCAGCAGCAGGAGCAATGCCTGCACGATCTTGCTGCGCGGCGAAACGGTCATCATCGCTGCGGACTCTAGCAGCGGCGGCGAACGCGCCAAGGTCACACCAGGCGCGGCTGTGGACTGCTACCGCGGGGCATGGGTGTTCCGCGAACCGCCGTGCGCACCGGCCACTGCTACCGCGATTCGTTCGGCGCGGTGTGGCGCGTCGTGGGCTTCGACAGCCGCGGCGTGATCTGCGTGCTGTACCACCGCGACGTCTGCGGCGCGCTGGTCGAGCGGCCCCACACCGAGACCTGGGACAACTTCCTCGCCGACATCGAGGGCGAGGTGGCGTGTCCGGCGGCGTGAGGCCGTCGACGAGGAAGACATGAGCGCGCGGGACGCGCGCGGTCCCGGGAGACGTGACGCCTGGGACCGCGCGCGTCCCGCGCGCTCATCCCGTTCGAGCGAGTGCAATCTTCTGCACGCAGGATGCGTTGACATCGGCGGCGGTTCGCCGTGGATTCGGCACGTGGGGAGAGTCCTGAAGATCGCGGCGCGGCCGGCGTCGTTCATCGTGGCGGAGCTGCGCAAGCGTGGCGTCGATGCCGAGCCGCTGCTGAAGGAGGTCGGGCTGGCGCGGGCTGACCTCGCCGACCCGGAGAACCGCGTGCCCTACGCCGCCGTGCTGGGGCTGGCCGAGCGCGCCGCGACGGCGACCGGCGACCCGGGCTTCGGGCTGCGGCTGGGCGCCTCGGTCGATCCGCGCGACAGCGGGCTCCTCGGCTTCGTGCTCCTGAACTCGCCGACGCTGCTCGACGCGCTCGCCAACCTCAAGCGCTACTTCCAGGTGATCGGCGAGGGCGAGGACTTCGAGATCGAGCGCGGCGGGCCGACCATCACGCTGCGCTTCCGCGAGACCGACCCGGCGCTGCGCGGCCTGCGCCAGAATTCCGACTACCTCGCCGCCATCGTGCTGCGCGCCTGCCGCGACCTGGTGCGCAAGCGGATCGTGCCGCGGCGCGTCCAGTTCATCCACGCGCGGCCCAACGGCCAGGTGCCGTACGACGAGGTGCTGGGCTGCCCGGTCAGCTTCCACGCGCCGTGGGACGCGCTGGAGTTCGACGCCGCGACGCTGGCCCTGCCGGTGGTCGGCGCCGACGACCGCCTGCTGGCGGCGCTGCAGGCCGCCTGCCTGCGCATCCTCGGGCCGGCGCAGGGACCGAAGGACCTCGTCCACGACGTGCGCGAGCTGATGCTCGACGGCCTGTCGCGCGGCACCGCGACGCTCGACGCGGCGGCCGGCGCGCTCGGCCTGTCGCCCAAGACGCTGGAGCGCCGGCTGGCCAGCCACGGCACCAGCTTCACCAGGCTGCTCGACACGCTGCGCGCCGACCTCGCCAAGCAGTACCTCGCCGACACCGACTTCCGGCTGGAGCAGATCGCCTACCTGGTCGGCTACTCCGAGCCCGCCGCGCTGGTCCGCGCCTTCCGCCGCTGGACCGGCACGACGCCGGCGGCGTTCCGCGCGGCCCAAGCACGCTGACCGGCCGCGCTGACCGGGCGAGGGAGACGGCAAAGACCATGGCCAACCAGCTCGACCAGATCACGAACGTCGTTCACCTCATCCTCGAGAACCGCTCGTTCGACCACATGCTGGGGTTCCTCTACGAGGGCCGTAGCGACTTCGCGGGGTTGAAGGGGACCGAGTCCAATAGCGACGGAAAGAAGCCCATCAAGGTCTTCAAGCTCGACAAGCGCCCTCCGTCGCAGGTGTACTACTGGCCGGGAACGGATCCCGGCGAGGGCCTCCAGAACTACGACGACCAGATGTTCGGCGTGGGCAACCCGCGCACGAAGGAGTTCGCCCGCGCCACGGGTTACCTGGCCGACTTCGCGACCACGATGCCGCTGCGCCAGAAGCAAGCCCAGCAACGTCCCGCGAAGATGGTCTACTACGGCTTCACGCAGGCCGAGAACATCATGGGCGTCTATACGCCGGAGATGCTGCCGGTCCTGTCGGGCCTCGCGAAGGGCTTCGCGGTCTGCGACCATTGGTACTGCTCGGGGCCGATCCATACCTGGCCGAACCGCGCCTTCGCCGCGGCGGCGACGTCGCAAGGCGTGTTCGACAACCCGACCACGCCGGGGTGGATGACCGCCCGGACGATCTTCGATGCCCTGGCCGAGGACATGGGACAGGATTGGGCGATCTACTATGCCGGCGAATTCTGCGAGACGAGCCAGAACTTCCGTTCGCTGAAGCAACAGAAGTACGCGCAGAACTTCCACGCCTTCGATGCGTTCCAGACGGCGGCCGCCCATGGAACGCTCCCCGCCTACAGCTTCATCGAGCCCGCGTTCGGTCCTTCCGGCAACAGCCAACACCCCAGCTACAACGTCGCGAACGGCGAGCAGTTGATCCTCGATGTCTACGGAGCCTTGCGCTTTGGCCCGAATTGGAACAGCACGCTGCTGATCATCACCTACGACGAACACGGCGGGTTCTACGATCACCATCCCCCCAAGGCGGACGCGGTGGCGCCCGGCGACAAGGCCCCCGACCTGGGATTCGACTTCCAGCGGTTCGGCCCGCGGGTGCCGGCCGTGCTGGTGTCGCCCCTGATCCCGGCCGGCACGGTGTTTCGTGCCCCTGAGGGCAAGACGATCGACCACACCTCGGTCATCAAGACCCTGTACGATCGATGGGGGAAGAACATCGTGCCCCCTGCCCTGAAGTACCTGACCCAGCGCGACGAAGCCGCGCCGTCGCTGGGCGATGTTCTCACCCTGCAGATGCCACGTCGGGACGATCCCTTGCGGGGCGTGACGTTGCCGGAGCCGGTCCCACCCCCGCCCGGATTCGATCCGACGATCCCGAGCACCCTCGATCTCATCCATGCGCAGCAGGTCGCGCAGTTGCCGATCCAGCGTGCCGACGGCACCGTCGAGAGGCAGGCCCCGGTCCTGCCGACGACGGACGCCGAACTGCGCGCCTTCGTCCGCGATCGCCTCGCCGCGCACGAGCGCTACCGCGCGTCGCGCGCGGCCAAGGAAGTGTCGCCCCCGGTCAATGGCGGCGGTGCCCCCGCCGCGTAGGGTGCCTTCAAGAGGGAGGGGCGCCCTGCCCCCCACCACCCACAAGAGCACCGGCTCCGCGTCGCGCGGGCCAGGCGATCGCCGTCCCACACGGGCGCTCGCCCGCGGTGCCTGGACCGGGCGCGCCTCCCTCGCATTCGCTTCCCCTTGATCCCCGTCAAACGGCCGTCACGGCTCGGCGCGTAGTGTGCCGCCATGACCTGGCTGCGCGCCGCGGCGCTGCTGGTGTGCCTGCTGCTGGCCGCCTGCGGACCGCCCAAGGAACTCGAGGGACGGCCGACCGCGCCGCCGGACGTCGCCGCGGCGCGGCTGCTGCCGCCCGGCATGGTGCGGCTCCTGTCGGGGACGCGCGCCCGCGACGCCGCCGAGGTGCGCACGCGCTCGGGCGGCTGGCTGGCGGCGCTGCGCTTCAGCTCGACCGCCGAGGCCCATGCCGAGTTCGTCGCGCGGGCCGCCGAACGGGCGTCGCGACCGGACACGTCCGCCACGACGCGCGTTGACTACGGCGCCGTGCAATGGCTGCGCTACGGCTTTCCCGGGGGCACCGGGCTGACCTGGCAGAGCGACCGCTGGGTGTTCATCGCCGAGGCGCCCGACGCCGCGCAGCTGGCGCAGCTGATCGCCGACAGCCGGGTCGGCGGCACCGGCCCGCTGCCCGCCTTCGCGGCCAGCGGCCTGCTCGGCATCGCCGGCCTCGCCGCCTTCCTGGCCGTGCTCGCGATCGGCTGCCTGTGGCTGCTGCGCCGCTCGCTGGTGGTGCGGCCGCCGGCCGGCGTGCTGCCGGTCGAGCCCGACGCGCTGCGGGCGCGCCTGCTGGCGCTCGAGGCCAGCGACCGGCCGTGGCAGGTGCGAACCGGTACCGCGGCCGGCGTGCCGTCGGCCGACCTGGTGGTCGAGTGGAAGTGGGCCGACGCGCAGTGGCTCGGCCTGCTGGCGCGCAACGGCCTGACGCGGACCTACCGGCTGCGCCTGTACCTCGATCCGGGGACGCACCAGTGCGGCGCGCTGGACGAGACCAGCGAGGTCGACTGGTCGGCCGGGGCCGTCGCGGCGCCCCGCCTGTCCTATAGCCGGAGCGTGTTCCGCGGCGTGCGGATCGCCCGGCGCGAGCGCGCCGCGGCGTGGGCGGCGGCGACCTCGCTCGGCATGCCGCAGCCGGCGGTCGACGCGCGCTTCGACCTCGACGCGCTGAAGCAGCCGGTGATCGCCGCCGTCACCGCGGCCGGCTGGACCTACCGGCCGCTGCTGTGGCCGCCGCGGCGGCGTGTGTCGTGATGAGGGGCGGCCGGATGATGGGCCGGAGTCGCAAATTGCAAACCGGAATGGCGACGATTCCGGGCGGCAAGGAGCGCCTTCCCCCCTGTCATTGCCGCCGCATGCGACTAGATAGAACCGATGGTTGCCCCGCCCCCCGATGAGGCCGATCGCCTGGCCGCGCTGCGTCGCTACGACGGGCCGGACAGCGACCCCGAGCTCGACGAGATCGCGGCGCTGGCGGCCGAGTCGATCGGCGTGCCGATCGCCAAGGTGGCGCTGGTCGACGCCGACCGCCTCGCGATCCGCGGCACCGCCGGCGACGAGCTGCGCGAGGTGCCGCGCGACATCGCGTTCTCGGCCCACGCCCTGCAGCATGACGGGATCTTCGAGGTCCAGGACGCCGCCCACGACCCGCGCTTCGCCGACAACCCGCAGGTCATCGGCGCACCGGGCATCCGCTTCTATGCCGGGTCGCCGCTGAAGACGGCGGACGGGCACCGGCTGGGCGTGCTGTGCGTGATCGACCGCTATCCACGGTGCCTGTCGCCGCGCGAGCGCTCGACGCTGGTCCGGCTGGCCCGGCTGGCGATGGCCCGCCTCGAGCTCCTGCACGCCAACCGCCAGCTCGAGACCGAGCGCAGCAACCTCACCCAGCAGCGCGCGTTCCTCGACCGCGCGATGGATACCGCGCTGGAAGGCATCCTCGTCCAGACCCCCGACGGCCGGATCCGCCATTGCAACAAGGCAGCTGCCGCGCTGCTCGGCCGGTCGCGCGACGAGGTGGTCGGCCAGTACCTGTGGGACGTCTCGGCGCCACCGCGCTTCCTCGACAGGGCGAAGCGCGATTTCTCCGCCTTCGTGGCACGGGCCGGCGAACCGGGACCGGTCGGTGCCCGGCGCTCGCTGGTCGCCCAGCGCGGCGACGGCAGCGAGATCCACATCGAGGCCGCCTCGACGCTGCACAACGGGTTCCTCGGCCTCGAGGTCATCACCTTCTTCCACGACATCAGCCATCACAAGGAGCTGGAGCGGCTGCACCACCAGCTCGACGACCTGGTGAAGGCGTTCCCCGAATCGTTCAACTACTACGATGCCGACGATCGGCTGGTGCTGGGCAACGCCCAGCTGCGCGACAAGTTGGGCCTCGAGCCCATCGGGCCGCTCGACCATGTCGGCAAGCGCTTCGAGGACGTGCTGCGCGACGTCGTCTCCCATGGCGTCTACGCCGACGCGCTGGGCCGCGAGGACGCCTGGATCGAGGAGCGCCTGGCGGTGCATCGCTCCTACGGCACGATGGAGCTGCGCCTGACCAACGGCCGGTGCCTGCGGCTGGTGCAGCGGCGCACCAACGACGGCGGCCGGATCTGCGTCTACATCGACATCACCGAGATGAAGCGGCGCCGCGAGGAACTCGAGGTGGCGCTGGTCCAGGCCGAGGCGGCGGCCGAGGCCAAGAGCGAGTTCATCGCGACCATGAGCCACGAGATCCGCACGCCGCTGAACGCCCTGATCGGCCTGTCGGACGTGCTGATGGAATCGACGCTCGACCCGAACCAGCGCACCTGGGTGCAGACCATGCAGGCGTCGGGACGGCACCTGCTGCAGCTGGTCAACGACGTGCTCGACTTCTCGGCGCTGCAGTCCCGCCGGGTGACGCTGGCCGACGAGGCGTTCGAGCTGCGGCCGGCGATCGACGAGCTGATGGCGACGGCGGCGGCGCTGCCCGGGGCGGCGAGGCTCGCGCTCGAGACCCGGCTGGCCGACGACGTGCCGGCGGCGATCCGCGGCGACCGCCACCGCCTGCTGCAGGTCCTGACCAACCTGGTCGGCAACGCGGTGAAGTTCACGCCGGCCGGCCGCGTGCAGCTCGCCGGCTGGACCGAGACGGGCGCCAACGGCCCGACGCTCTGCCTCGAGGTCGCCGACAGCGGCCCCGGCATCCCGGCGGCGCTGGCCGACCGCATCTTCGAGGACTTCGTGCAGGCCGACACGCCGGGCCAGCCGTTGCGCACCGGCACCGGCCTCGGCCTCGCCATCGCGCGGCGGCTGGCCGAGGCGATGGGCGGCACGCTGGCGGTGGCCAATCCCGGCGAGCCCGGCGCGCGCTTCCTGCTGCGCCTGCCCTGCCGGCCGGCCGACGTGCCGGCGCCGGCCGCGGCGCCGGCGATCGCGCGCTCGAAGGTGGCGCGGCGCGTGCTGGTGGCCGAGGACACGCCGGCCAGCCAGATGGTGATCCGCCTGCTGCTCGAGGGGCTGGGCCACGCCGTCGAGATCGTCGACACCGGCCCGGCGGCGCTGGCCGCCTTCGAGACCGGCGACTTCGACACGGTGCTGCTCGACCTGCAGCTGCCCGGCATGGACGGCTGCAGCGTGGCCCAGGCGATCCGGCTGCACGAGGCGGAGACGGCGGCCGCGCGACGCGCCACGCTGGTCGCGGTCAGCGCCTTCTCGCAGCCGCGCGACCGCGAGCGGGCGCTGGCGGCCGGCATGGATTCCTACCTCGCCAAGCCGGTGCGGCTGCGCGATCTCGCGGCACTGTTCGACTCGCTCGACCGGACGACCGCCTGATTTCCCGGCGCGACCGGCATGCACGTCCAGCGCGCCTCGCAGGCCACCGGCTGGTCGCTGCCGCCGGTGAAGTCGCAGACCTCGAAGCGGCCGCTGCGGCGGTCGAGCGTGTAGGTCTGGGTCGCGTACTGGCGGCCGCCGATCGTCGCGTAGTGGAGGAACAGCACGCTGTCGCGGGTCATCCAGGTCCAGTTGACCGGGGCGTCGATCGACACCGACTGACGCGCCTCGTCGAGCACGAAACGCCAGGCCACCGGGCCGCCCTCGGGGAGCCGGCAGAGGAACGCCTCGCCGTCGGCCAGGGCGGGGCCCGCCAGCAACAGCAACGCCACGCCCATCCCGAACCGTCCCATCGCACGCTCTCCACGCTGAACCGGGAGAACGCTACGCCCTCGAGTCCTTCGCCAGTGTGAGAGTCCTCACGCTTGTCGCCAGAAATCCTGCACCCCGAGGGTGAGTTCCACGCGCGACGACGGAGTGACGGCGGGGTGACGCCGCCACGCCTAGGCGGCGCGCACCGCGTTCTTTACAGTGGCCGGATGAACCGGCGTGCCGCCCTGCTTGGCCTTTCCGCCAGCCTCGCCTCGTGGAAGGCCGCGGACGCCCAGACTGCGCCCGCGCCGTCACCTGCTGGCGCGCCGCGGCGGCGGATCGGGCTGCTGACCTCGTCGACCAACGACAGCTTCGTCGCGGGCATGCGCAAGGCGCTGCGCGACCACGGCCTGGTCGAGGGCCGCACCATCGACCTGCTGGTGCACGACGGCCGCGGCCAGCCCGCCCTGATCGAGCAGGCGGCGCAGGAACTGGTGGCGGCGAACGTCGAGGTCCTGGTGGTCTGGGCCACCGCCGCCGCCCAGGCCGCGGGCCGCGCCACGCAGCGCATCCCGATCGTCGCCCAGGTCGCCGACGCGGCGGGCGTCGGCATCGTCGGCAGCCTGGCCCGCCCCGGCGGCAACATCACCGGCATCTCCTCGCTGTCGCTCAGCCTCGCCGGCAAGCGCGTCGAGCTGCTGCTCGAGGCGCTGCCGCAGGCCCGGACGCTGGCCTTCGTCGGCCTGCGCGGCGAGCCCAACATCGGCCGCTTCTTCGAGATGGCCCGCCAGGCCACGCGTCCCGGGGTGGCACAGCGCCTGGTCGAGGTCGCCGGCCTCGACGACATCGAGCCAACGCTGGCCGGCCTGCGCGGCGAGATCGACGGCCTGACGATGCAGCAGATCTTCTACCCCGCCAGCGAGCGGCTGGGCGCCCTCGTGCAGCGGCTGCGACTGCCGGCCTGCGGCGCCGACCGGGCGTTCGCCCAGGCCGGCGGCCTGATGGCGTTCGACGCCTTCATCGAGCAGGGCCTGCAGCGCATGGCCTTCTACGTCGAGCAGCTGCTGGCCGGCGTGCCGGTGGCCAGGTTGCCGTTCGAACAGCTGTCGCGTACCTACCTCGCGCTCAACCAGCGCACCGCGGCCGAGCTCGGCATCGTGCTGCCTCCCACCCTGCAGGCCCGGGCCGACGAGATCATCGAGTAGACGCGTGACGACGAGGAAGACGACATGAAGCGGCGGACCCTGCTCCACCGGATGGGCGGCCTGCCGCTGCTGTTCCCCGCCATCGCCCGGGCGCAGCCGGCCAGCCGCGTGCGCACCGTGGGCGTGACCTTCGCCAACCTCGGCAGCGATCCCGAGGCGCAGGAGCGCGCCAACGCGCTGCGCGACGGGCTGCGCGACCTCGGCTGGGTCGAGGGCCGCAACCTGCGCTTCGAGTACCGCTCGATGGGCGGCGATCCCAAGGGCGCCGCGGCCCAGGCGGCGGAGCTGGTGGCGCTGGCGCCCGACGTCATCCTGAGCTCGGGCACGGTGGCGACGCAGGCGCTGCACGGCGCGACGCGGACGGTGCCGGTGGTGTTCGTCAACGTCACCGACCCGGTGGCCGGCGGCTTCGTCGCGAGCCTGGCGCGGCCGGGCGGCAACATGACCGGCTTCACGCCGTTCGAGTACCCGATCGCCGGCAAGTGGCTCGACCGCCTGCGCGACCTCGCGCCCGGCCTCAGGCGCGTCGCCCTGATGGGCGACCCCAACAACCACAACTACAAGGGCTTCTGGGGACCGTTCGTGCAGGCGGCGACGCGGCACGGCATCGCCCCGCTGCAGTTGCCGGCGCCGAACGCCGGCGAGATCGAGCGCGGCCTGGCCGGGCTGGCCAGCGAGCCGGGCGCCGGTCTGGTCGTGTCGGCGGCGGCCTTCTCGCTGCTCCACCGCGAACTGCTGATCGGCCTGTGCGCCCGCCTGCGCGTGCCGGCGATCTACTGGTCGCGCAACTTCCCGCTGAACGGCGGGCTGATGTCCTACGGGCCGAACAGCGCCGCCCTGCATCGCCAGTCGGCGACCTACATCGACCGCATCCTGCGCGGCGAGAAGCCGTCCGACCTGCCGGTCCAGGAAGCGACCCGCTTCGAGACGGTCATCAACGCGCGCACCGCCAAGGCGCTCGACCTCGCGGTGCCGGCCGGGCTGGCGCTGGAAGCCGACGAGCTGATCGACTAGCGTGACCTCGGCCCGGTCGCAGGGCTCAGTGCCCGGCGCGCCAGCCGCGGTGCAGCAGGTGGCGCCGCATGATCTGCATGGCGGCGGAGGCCTGGGTCAGCATCGCCGCCACCGGGATGACGACGATCGAGACCAGGCTCACGAAAAGCGAGTCGATGAAGCCGACGATGAAGGCGAGGCTGGTGGCGGCGGCGAAGAACACCGCGATGCTGACCACCAGCGTCAGCAGGGCCGGCTTAACAAAGCCGAGCATCAGCACGTAGACCGGGCCGGCAATGGCGGCCCACACCCAGGACCACCCGTCGAGCACGACGGCCCTGTCCGAATCCGGCTTGTCGAAGCGGTACGTCTCGAACACTGAACTCGCGCTTTCTCCCCACGGAGAGAATGCACGACGGGCCGGGCGCTTTCAACGGCGCGAGGTGTGAGGCGCCTCACGACCGCGGCGCCGGCAACGCTGGGTTGCCGGCGCCGCATTCTTGCACTCAGCCGCGCGAAGGAAGCGGAATCTTCGCGTTGTTCAGCGCCTTTTCGAGCCCGGCGATGCCGGCGGTGTCGCCCGCCTTGCAGCGCGCCGCGGCCTCGCGCGACTCGAGGCTCTGGGGCTGGCGCCCCCGCTTGGAGCCCATGTCGAGGTAGGTCTCGTACTTCTTCACCAGGGCGGTGCAGTAGGCGGCGTCGCCGGTGTCGGCCGACGCCATGGCCGGCGCCAGGATGGCGGCGACGCCGGCGGCCAGGAGAGCACTCGACAGGGTGGTCTTGATCATCGTCATGTGAACCTCCGTTGCTCGGGTGGAGCGCGGCCATTGCACCGCCCGGGCGAGGCGGCATTGCGGCGGCAGGCTTTCACGCCGCTTACCGTTGTGCCGCATGGTCACCCCGCCGCGATCGTGGCTTGCTGCGCCCATGAAGCTGCGAAACGACGCGACGGGCTACGGCGCCGTCGCCCGCCTGCTGCACTGGCTGGCCGCCCTGTGCGTGCTCACGGCCTGGGGTCTCGGCATCGTGCTGGACGACGTGCCGAAGCGCTTCGAGCCGCGGGTGCTGTGGGTGCACGAGACCGTGGGTCTCGCCCTGCTGGCCATCGTGCTGGTGCGGCTGGGCTGGCGGATCGGCGGCAACCCGCCGCCGCCGGCGCTGCCCGGCCCGATGGCGCGCTGGTCGCAGCCGCTCGCCCATGGCCTGCACTGGCTGTTCTACGCCCTGATGATCGGCGTGCCGGTGCTCGGCATCCTGCTGACCTTCGCCCGCGGCCAGTCGCTGCCGCTGTTCGGCCTGGCCGACATCGCCTCGCCGTGGCCGCGCGACCGCGCGCTGGCCCGCTCGATCAAGGGCGTCCACGAACTGGCCGCCCACCTGACGATCCTGCTGGCCACGGTCCACGCCGCCGCGGCGCTGATCCATCACTACCTGCTGAAGGACGATACCCTGCGCCGCATGCTGCCGCGCCGCGACGCCTGAGCGCCGCGCCCGTCAAGAGACGTCGTCAGGCCGCGCGGCGCCGGCTCGCCGCCACGGCGGCGTAGGCGAGATCGGCGCAGAGCTTCGACAGCAGCGTGACCTCGTCGTCGTCGAAGGCATCGGGCTCGCTGGCGTACAGCGTCAGCGCGGCGAAGGTGCGGTCGCCGTCCTTCAGCGGGATGGCGATGCTCGACCGGTAGCCGCGCTTCAGCGCTTCGTCGCGCCACGGCGCGGCCAGCGGGTTCGAGATGAAATCCTGGTTGACCTGCATCTCGCCGGTGCGCAGCGCCGTGCCCAGCGGGCCGTGGCCGCGCGGCACGTCGCCCCAGCTGATGTGCGCCTGCGCCAGGTAGCCGTCGTCCACGCCCGCCACGGCCGCGTAGCGCACGGTCTTGTCGGGATCGTCGACCGGCAGCGCCACGTTGGCCATCACGTAGCCCCCCTGCTGCACCATCACGGCGCACAGCCGCTCGTACATCTCGGTCTCGTCGCGCGAGCGCAGCAGCACGCTGGTCCCCGCCTGCAGGGCGGTGCGCACCCGCGACAGCCGGGCGACCTGCCGTTCCAGCGCCCGCCGCTCGGAGATGTCGCGCACGAAGGCCTGGTAGAACGGCTTGCCGCCAACCTCCAGCACGCGCCCGCTGACCTCGACCGGGAAGGTCGTGCCGTCCTTGCGCCGGTGAACCGTCTCGATCAGCGCGCCGCCCGGGCTGGCGTAGCGGCGCCACGCATCGTCGTAGCCGTCCCGTGCCTCCGGTGGCCGGAGATCGGAAGCCGGCATGCCCCGGAATTCCTCGGCGGCGTAGCCGTAGACGGTCGACGCCGCCTCGTTGGCCTCGATGATCCGGCCATCCGGACCCGACAGGAAGATGACGTCGCGCGCCAACTGGGTCAGGTCCTCGAAGTGCCGGGTCATCGCCTGGTGCTCGAGCTCCGCGCTCTGCGCCTGGGACTGCAGGGCCGCCCGCTCGCCGCGATACAGGACCCACAGGCAAAGGACGGAGATCGCGATGCCGAGGCCGATCACCTCGGCGAGACGCCGCGCCAGCCGGCGCAGCGGGACCTCGTACTCGGATTCGTCGGTCTTGGCCCCGATGTACCACGGCAGGCCATTGACCTTGTCCGACGCGGTCAGCACGCGCGTGCCGCTGTAGTCGATGCCGGTCCGCGCGCCCGGTCCCTGCAGGATCGTCTGGACCGCCGGCGAGCGCGTGTTGGACAGCGGCAGGGCCAGCGTGTTGGGCACCGGCGGCGGGACGAGGTGCTTGGGCGGCGTGATGTAGACCACGTCGTCGCCGACGCGGTGGACCAGCAGCACCTCGGACGTCCGGCTCGCCGTCGGCCAGGTGTTGAACTTGTCGAGGATGCCGCGGAACGGATCGAGCGCGACGGCGAGCCAGCCCAGCGGCCTGGCTCCCGTCCCCGCCACGGGGACGACGATCGCCATGCGCGGTTGCGGCGGGTCGCCCGGGTTGTTGTGCAGGTCGACGACCTTCGACGGCGCCGGGCTGGCGATCAGGGCCTTGACGGCATCCGTCGTGGCGGCGTCGGGACCGCTGCCCTCGCCCTCGTGCACCAGCACGCTGCCGTTCGCGGCGAACAGCGTGACCGAGGTTCGCTCGGGGTTGATCGCCAGCGCCTCGGCGAACAGCAGGCCGGTCACCTGCGCGACGTCGCGATCGCCGGGCAGGCGGTCGAGCGGCATGCGCGCGATCGAGGCCGCGAGGATCTCGGCATTGACGGTGGTCTCGACCAGCCACTTGCCGACCTGCTGGGACTTCAGCCGGGCGACCGCCTGCTGCTCGGCCGTCCGCTCGGCGTAGGTCGAGGCCTCGACCTCGCGGTAGTAGAGGTACCCGATCCCCATCAGGACGAAGGACGCGACCGCGACCACGAGCGCGAAGCCGATGGCGCGACCGCGCAACGTCTTGTCCACCGCCCGCTCGCTCGGCGCCTGCGGCAGGTTGCGCAGGCGCCACGCGCCCATCCCCACGAGCAGCGCGACCACGACGTAGGTGGCCAGCATCCACGGCGACACCAGGAAACGCAGGAAGTTGGCGGTATGTACCACCGGATCGGTGGGACCCGAGGTCACCAGCCAGGCCCCGAGCAGGCCGTTCAGCACGCCGGCCAGGGCAAGGATCGCGAACACCCAGCGGCTGCGACCGAAAGTCAGGAACGGGGAGCGGTCCACGGCGTCCTTCATGCCCAAATTCGCCCGGGGAGTCCTAGCACGAAAAACGCAAAAACAAATTGCACGAAAAGCCGATGTGACACGCGACAACGACATATGCAAATGCGATTCTTGCATCGATCCCGCCGCTGCGGGACGCTCCCGGTTGCAGCGGGCTTGGGATTGTCGCGCGCCCGTTGGCCTCGTGCCGCGCCTTGCGCGCGAAGGGGGAGGCGCCGTGTTGCGTCGTCGGGTTCTCGGAGCGCTCCTCGTGCTGCTCGCCGCATTCGCGACGCATGCGCACGCGGGCACCTTGACCCTCGACAGCACCTCGATCCCCGGCCTCACCCCGAAGTCGGCGATGGTGACGCACCGACTCCGACTGACCGGCCTGATCGAGGCCGGCGACTCCGACCGGCTGCGCAAGATGGTCGAGAAGCTGCGGACCGGCACGGCGGCCGCGGCCGGCGCGCCGCTGGCGACCATAGAGCTCAGCAGCAAGGGCGGCGATCTCTACGAGGGGCTGAAGCTCGGCTACCTGTTCCGCGAGTTCGACATCGCCACGCTCGTGCGCAAGGACGACCTCTGCCTGTCGGCCTGCGCGCTGGCCTTCCTCGGCGGCACCCAGAGCCACGCCCGCCAGCAGGCGGTGCCCAGCCGCAGCCTCGAGATCGGCGGCCAGGTCGGCTTCCACAACTTCTACCTGACCTCGCCCGGCGAGTTGTCGGCCAGCAGCAAGGACGCCCGCGAGGGCGTCGTCACCGGCTTCACGGTGGCGCGCGGCGGCGCGGCGGCGCTGGTGCGCTACGCCGTGCAGATGGGCATCGACCCGGCCTTCGTGGCCCGCATGATGGGCCAGGCGCCCGAGGCCTGGGAATACATCGAGACCAACGAGACCTTCGTCAGCCTGCGCGTCTGCCCGGTAGGGCTCGCCCGCCGCCCGACCAACCCGGCAGCCATCGCCGCCGCGATCTGCAACCACGCCACCGGCGATCTCGGGCAGGCGTCGGCGCTGCAGGCCCGGCCGATGTCGGCGCGCGACCTGCGGCGGCGCCTGCTGGAGCTGGTGCGCAACACCAGCGAGGCCGCCACCGGCAAGGGGCTGGTGACGACGCAGCTCAACGCGGTGCTGATGGCGCGCGACGACACGCTGATGGAGACGGTCTATGCCGGGCTGCGCAGCGCCGGCGTGCCGCTGCCCGAGGTGATGGGATCGAACTTCGAGGTCTCGGGCTACGATTTCGGCGGCGGGCCACTGGTGTGCCACGTCTCCTTCTCGCGCGACACGCCAGCGAAGTTCGACACCGCGCTGGCGACGTCGAGCGGCCTGCTCAAGCCCTTCCAGTCGCCGCCGGACGCCTGCCCGGAACTGTTCCTGTTCGACGCCGCCGAGGTGCTGAACCCGCGGCGGTGACGGAGGTCCCTCCACTCCGCCTCGCTGCGCTCGGCTTCGGTCGGGATGACGGCTCTTGCTAAACCACGCAGCCGAAGTGCGCCGACGACACCAGGCGGACGTACTTGTGGTGCACCGAGCCCGGCCGCACCTTCGGGTCGGGCGCCTTCCAGTCGGCCATGCGGCGGGCGATCTCGTCGGCCGGCAGGTCGAGGTCGAGGGTACGCTTGCGCGGGTCGATGACGATCGTGTCGCCGTCGCGCACCGCGGCGATCGGGCCGCCGCGCGCGGCCTCCGGCGAGATGTGGCCGATCAGGATGCCGTGGCTGACGCCGGAGAAGCGGCCGTCGGTGATCAGCGCCACGTCCTCGCCCAGCCCGCGCCCCTGCAGCTGGATGGTCAGCATCACCATCTCGGGCATGCCGGGACCGCCGACCGGGCCGACGTTGCGCACGACGATCACCGTGCCCTTCCTGATCTCGCCGGCGCGGATCGCCGCCATCGTCTCGGCCTCCGAGTCGAAGACCCGGGCGGTGCCGCGGAACTCGCCCTTCTCGAGCGTCTTGCCCGACAGCTTGAGCAGGCAGCTCTCGGGCGCGAGGTTGCCCTTCAGCACGCTGATGTGGTTGTTGGCCGGCGCCACCGGCGCGGCCACCGGGCGCACGATGTCCTGCGTGCCCAGCTGGTCCAGCGACTTCACCCCGGCGAGGTTCTCGGCCAGCGTGCGGCCGGTCACCGTCATGACGTCGCCGTGCAGCAGCCCGGCCTTCAGGAGCTCCTTCATCACCACCGGCACGCCGCCGATCGCGTGCAGGCTGGTCATCGCGTACTTGCCGTGCGGTTGCAGGTTGACCAGCAGCGGCACCCGCTCGCCGATCGCCTGGATGCGCTCGATGGTGATCGGCACCCCGGCGTCGCGCGCCACCGCCAGCAGGTGGAGGTACATGTTGGTCGAGCCGCCCATCGCGTAGACGGTCGTGATGGCGTTCTCGAAGGCGCGCTCCGTCATGATGTCGCGCGGGCGGATGCCCTTCTCGATCAGCCGGTACAGCGCCTCGACCGAGGCGCGGGCCTGCGCCGCGACATCGGCATGGATGCCGCTCTTCGCGTCGTAGTCGGCGGGGTGCGAGGCACCGTGCGGCAGCATCATGCCGATCGCCTCGGCGATGGTGCTCATGGTGTTCGCGGTGAACATGGCGCCGCAGGTGCCGCTGCCCGGCAGCACGTTGCGTTCCAGCGCGTCCATCTCCTCGGCGCTGATCCGGCCGGCCTCGCGCGCCGCGCGGCCCTCGGCCCAGTCCATGATGGTGAGGTTGGTGCCCTTGGCCGCCCACGGGCCGAAGTCGACCTTCCCGGGCGAGCTGGTGCCCGGGTAGAGCACCAGCCCGAAGGCATTGGTGCGGGCGAGCGGCATCAGCGCCGCGGCGCCGGTCTTGTCGCAGCCGGAGATGACGATCATCGCGTCGCCGTGGTGGGCGTAGTGGCCGATCTCGAAGCAGTCGGCGGCGACGTCGCGTGACACCAGGCTGTAGCCGGCGGTCGGCGTGCCCTGGGTCAGCGCGTCGGAGACGGCCGGCGCGCCGACCACCAGCCCCTGCCCGCCCTTCTCGGCGACCAGCGCGACCAGCAGGTCGGTGATCTCGCGCACCCGGTTGTTGCAGCGATGGGCATTGGTCCAGGCGCTGGCGATGGTGACGATCGCCGAGGCCTGCGCGGCCTTGTCGGGATCGAAGCCGGCCGCCCGGACCTCCACGCGCGACCGCTTCCAGTAGGTGCTGCTGTCTTCCATGACCCGTCTCTCCCTTGCGGCCGGCAGCCTAGCCGGGACCGGCCGCCTTGTCGCCGCGCCGATTTCGCTGGACAGGCTTCTATATTCTTTGGAATATATTTATATTCCTTGGAATTCAGGAGGCCGCCATGTCCCTTCCCCGTCGAAAGCTGCTCTCGGTCCTGGGCGGCGGCGCGATCGCCGCCGCCGCCGCCACGGTCGTCGCGCCGCGGCTCGATGCCATGCCGGCGGAAGCCATCGAGGGCTGGCGGGGTCCCCGCCCGGGCGAACCCGATCCGCGCCGCCGCGCCCTCGCCTGGGCGCTGCTGGCGCCGAGCCCGCACAATCTCCAGTCGTGGTCGGTCGACCTGTCGGTGCCGGGCGAGGTCCGCCTGTTCGTCGACCGCGGCCGGCTGCTGCCCGAGACCGATCCGTTCAGCCGCCAGATCATGATCGGCCAGGGATGCTTCCTCGAGATCCTGTCGATGGCGGCGGCGGCCGACGGCTGGCGCACCGAGACGCGGCTGTTCCCGGACGGCGACTGGCGCCTCGACCGGCCGGTCGCGACGGTCGCCTTCCTGCCCGCGACGCCGGTGCTCGATCCCCTGTTCCGCGAGGTTCCGCGGCGGCGCACGGTCAAGTCGGCCTACCAGCCGCGCGACCTCGACCCCGCGCACCGCGCCGCCCTGCTGGCGGTGGCCGCGCCCGGCTTCGACACGGACATCACGGGCGATGCCGGTCGGGTGGCGGACTTGCGCCGCGTCGCGATCGCCGGCTCGGAACTGGAGATGAACACGCCGCGTACCCACAAGGAGAGTATCGACGTGGCCCGCATCGGGGCGCGCGCGGTCGCCGAGCACCGCGACGGCATCACGCTGCTCGGGCCGATGATCTGGGCGCTGCGCCAGGCCGGCCAGATGACGCCGGAGAAGGCCATGACGCCGGGCACCCTGGCGTGGCAGGGCGGCCGCGACTACACGCTGGCGGGCTATGCCAGCGCGCGCGCCTTCGGCTGGCTGGCCAGCCCGGACAACAGCCGCGCCACCCAGGTCGCCTGCGGCCGGCAGTGGGTGCGCCTGCAGCTCGCCGCCAGCGCGCTCGGCGTGTCGCTGCAGCCGCACAGCCAGGCGCTGCAGGAGTATCCCGAGATGGCGGCGCTGCGCGACGACATGCGCCGGGCCACGGGCGTGGCCGACGGGCGCACGCTGCAAATGTTCTTCCGCCTCGGCTATGCTGCGCCGGCAAACCCCTCGCCCCGGCGACCGCTCGACAGCTTCGTGACCGCGTGACCGAACCGCCCCTCGCCTTCCGCATCGTCAACTGGATCGGCATCATCGACCAGCTGGCCACGACCGAGGCCAACCGGGCCCTGAAGCCGCTCGGCCTGCAGACGTCGCAGTTCGTCCTGCTGAACCATCTCAGCCGCCGCCCCGACGAGCCGCGCACGGTCGGCGCGATCGCCCGGGCCCTGCAGCAGCAGCAGCCGGCGGTGACCAAGACGGTGCAGAAGCTGGTCGACAAGGGCTGGATCCGCGAGCGCTCCAGCGACCACGACGGGCGATCCAAGCTGCTGACCCTGACCGCCGCCGGCCTAGCCCGCCACCGGGCGGCGATCGCCGCCCTGATGCCGGGTGTCGAGCGCGCCTTCGACGGCTGGAGCGAGCGCGACCAGCGCACGCTGTTCTCGCTGCTCGACCGGCTGAAGGTCTGGCTGGACGAAGACCGCGCCTGATCGCGGTCAGGAGCGCTGGGGCAGCCGGCCGTTGGTGGCCCGGACCTCGGCCACCGCCCGGTCCCAGGCGGCGAGCCGCTCCGGGCCGGCCGGGTGGGTGTCCAGCATGCCGGTCTCGCGCCGGCCCGACGCGCGGGCCATCGTCAGCAGGAAGCTGCGCGCCTTGTCGAGGTCCATGCCCGAGCGATAGAGGATCAGCGCGGCGATGTAGTCGGCCTCGCGTTCCTGTTCCTTGGAATAGGAGATGCGGCCGACCGCGGCCCCCGCGGTTGCCCCGCTCTGCACGCCCTGCCGGGCGAGCACGCCGCTGCGGTCGTTGGCGGCGCTCGAGGCGGCGACGCCCAGCGCGCCCAGCAGCACCGCGCCGACCAGCGCGCCGACCGCCTGGTTGCGCTGCGACGTCACGAGGTGGTTGGCGGCCTGGTGACCGATCTCGTGGGCGATCACCATCGCCACCTCGTCCTCGCTCTGCGCGTACTCGACGATGCCGCGGTTGACCACGATCAGGCCGTTCGGGCGCGCCGAGGCATTGAGCGAGCGGTCGGACGACAGGCGGAAGGTCCAGGTGCAGACCCCGGCGTTCATCTCGTGGCAGACCTGGGTGGCGGCCGGCTTGATGCGGGCGATCGCCTTGGTCACCGTCTCCATGACCTCGTCGTCCGACACCGACCGGCGGGTCGGCGCCCCGGCCTGGGCCTGGACCTCCGACTGGGCGAGGCCGAGCTGGCCGCTGTCGACCTGCGGCAGGCGGTGCACCGCCCCGGCGCAGCCGCCCAGCAGCAGGAGGCCGGCGAGGCCGGGTAGCAGGGAAAGGGACAGAAGGCGCGGCATCGCTAGAGGTCGTGCTGCGGCGCGTCCAGGCTGCGCACCACGATGGCGGCGTTGCGGCCGAGCAGGCTGAAGGTCAGCAGCACCATCAGCAGTTCGACGATACCGACGAAGCCCGAGCCGAGCTGGCCGATCGGCGCGGCGAAGACGTCGAGCAGGATCAGGACGAGGGCGCCGACCAGCACCCAGAAGGCCTCGGGGGCGCGGGACAGCAGGATGCGGCCATCGGCATGGTCGACGTGCAGGCCGATCATCGCGCCGCGGGCGATGCCGATCACGAAGGCGACCAGCGCCACGATCCAGACCTGCGGATCGCCGAACTCCGGCGGCGGCATGTAGAGCAGCACGGCGGTCGGCACGAGGCCGAGCAGCGGCGCGACGACGAGGCGCCGGCGCGAGACGGCGCGGCGCTTCCATTCCGGCAGCACCAGGATGCAGCCGGCGGACGCCGCGACGATGACGAAGAAGGCGGAAAGATACTCGGCCATGCCCCCACTCCCGGTGAAGGCATACGCGATCCCGCCCAGGGGAACTAGTCGGCCGCGTGCCGCAGGGGGACCTGCGCGAGCTGGGTCTCGACGCAGCGGACGGCGTCGCCCACCGTGGCGAGGCTCTCGGCGGCGCGGTTGGGGATCTCGACCCCGAACCGCTCCTCGCACGACATCAGGATCTCGACGAGGTCGAGACTGTCGGCCCCGAGATCCTCCCGCAGGCGCGCCTTGTCGACCAGGCGGGACTCGTCGGCTCCCAGGTGAAAGACGAGGATGTCCCGGATCTCTGCACCAATGTCTGTCACGACACGCTCCCAAGCCGGGCGCCCCCACAGCGACCCGGCATGGGGCATACATAAAACGTGCCATGGCGGCGAAGTTGTGGCTTTCGTCACACACGCCGCGATTGGATGGCGCCGTGACGTTTCTGCCACAGCCGCTCAGCGCCGCGTCGGGTCGTCCGAGACCTGGACCAGCAGCTTGCCGAAGTTGCGGCCCTTGAGCAGGCCCATGAAGGCCTCCGGCGCCTTGTCGAGACCCTGCACGATGTCCTCGCGGTACTTGATCCGGCCGGCCTTCACCAGCGCCGGGACCTCCTTCCAGAAGCCCTCCATCTGGCCGAAATGGTCGGACACGATGAAGCCGGTGACGGTCGCCCGCTTGACCAGCAGCAGGCGCCAGTCGGGACCGGGGTTCATCTGCATGTCGTTGTAGGACGAGATCAGGCCGCACAGCGGTACGCGGGCGAAGTCGTTGAGCTGCGGCACCACCGCGGCCTGGACGGCGCCGCCGACGTTCTCGAAGTAGATGTCGATGCCCTTGGGCGCCGCCGCGCGCAGTTCCTTGAACAGGTTGCCGCCGGCCGCGCGGTAGTCGACGCAGGCGTCGAAGCCCAGCTCCTTCACCACGTAGTCGCACTTGTCCTTGCCGCCGGCGATGCCGACCGCGCGGCAGCCATGGGCCTTGGCCAGCTGGCCGACCACCGAGCCGACGGCGCCCGAGGCGGCCGACACGACCACGGTCTCGCCGGCCTTGGGCTTGCCGATCTGCATCAGGCCCCACCACGCGGTCATGCCGGGCATGCCCAGCACCGAGAGCGCGGCCGAGAGCGGCGCCGACGACGGGTCGAGCTTCATCGACATCGTGCCGTCCGACACCGCGTGGCTCTGCCAGCCGGCGTACTCGACGACGTAGTCGCCTTCCTTGAAGCGCGGGTTGCGCGACTTCACCACCTGCCCGACCGTGCCGCCGACCATGGCGTCGCCGAGGTTGACGTTGGCGGCATAGCCCTTGGTCTCGGCCATGCGGCCGCGCATGTAGGGATCGAGCGACAGCCAGATCGTGCGCGACAGGTACTGGCCGTCCGCCGGCTCGGGGATCGGCTGGTCGACGATCTCGAAGTTGGCCGCCGTCGGTTCGCCCTGCGGACGCGACTTCAGCAGCACGCGCCGGTTCATGTTCGCCATGAGGGTTCTCCTGTCTTTCCCCGGAAGATGGGGCCGAAAGGTCCCTCGCTTTCGCTCGGGATGACAGTCTTTTTTTCACCGTCCCCCCGAGCGTCCTCTTCACTGTCGTCCCAAGCGCTTTTTTCACTGTCATCCCGAGCGCAGCGAGGGACCTTTCTCTGCTAGCATCGCCCCAATGAAACGAACCTATGTCTGCCTGCCCGGCGCCTGGATGGGGGCCTGGTCCTGGCAATTCGTGGTGGAGCGGCTGCGCGCGGCCGGTCACGACGCGCGTGCCCTGCCCTTTCGCGGCGTCGGCGAGCGCGCCGCCGAGCTGTCACCGGCCTGCGACAACGACCTGTTCCTCGCCGACACGGTCGCGACGCTGGAGCGCGAGGACCTGCGCGACATCGTGCTGGTCGGCCACTCGTTCGGCAGCCTGATCGCCAGCCTGGTCACCGACCGCGTCCCCGAGCGCATCGCCCACCTGGTGATCGTCGACGGCGGCATCGCGCAGGACGGCCAGTCGATCTTCGGCCGCATCCCGCCGGAGATCGTCGCCAAGCGGCGCAAGCTGATCCAGGTGGTCGACGGCGTCGAGGTCATCCCGTTCGCGCCGGTCGGCAGCCTGATCATCGACGATCCCGAATTGGCGGCGTGGACGCATCGCCAGCTCACGCCGCACCCGGTGGCCTGCTACACCAAGCCGATCCGGCTCCACAACCCGGCGGGCAACGGCCGGCCGATGACCTACATCGCCTGTACGAAGCCGCGCTACCCGGTGTCGGCCGGCATGCACGAGAAGGTGCAGGCGATGCCGCACGTCCGCTTCCGCCCGATCGAGGCCGGCCACAACTGCATCATCTCGGCGCCCGACCTGGTGGCGCAGGAATTGCTGGCCGTCCCGGCATGAGCGCCGCCGCCCTCCTGCGCAGCCCGTTCGCGATCTCGGTCAACGCGCTCGGCATCACCCAGGTCACCGCGTGGGGGACCAGCTACTACTGCCTCGGCGTGCTGGCCAAGCCGATCGCCGCCGACACCGGCTGGGCGACCAGCACGATCTTCCTCGGCTTCAGCGTCGCGCTGGTCATCATGGGCGTGATCTCGACCACGGTCGGCCGCCTGATCGACCGGCTGGGCGCGCGCACCGTGATGTGCTCCGGCACGGTGATCGTGTCGGCCGGGCTGCTCTGGCTGAGCCAGGTCGGCAGCGTCGCCAGCTACCTCGCGGCGTGGGCCGTGATCGGTGTCGGCATGCGCTGCTGCCTCTACGACGCGGCCTTCGCGGCGCTGGTCCAGGTCGTGCCGAGCCGCGGCCGGCTCGCCATCTCCTACCTCACCCTGTACGGCGCCTACGCCTCGACCGTGTTCTGGGTGATCGGCCACTACCTCAACGTCGCCTACGGCTGGCGCGGCACGCTGGCGATCTTCGCCCTGGTCAACCTCGCGGTCTGCCTGCCGCTCAACTGGTTCGGCCTGTCGCGCCACGAGGCGCCATCGCTCGGTCCTGCCCCGGCCGCGGCCAAGCCCGCGGCGTCGAAGGTCGATGAGGGACCGGTTCTGACCGGTCGGCGGCGCACCATCGCGATCGCCCTGTTCGCCCTGATCATGTCGCTGAACGGCTTCGTGTTCGGCGTGGTCTCGCTGCAGTTGGTGCCGCTGCTGGAGGCGGCCGGCCTGACCGCCGCCGCGGCCGTCTGGGTCGCCTCGCTGAAGGGCCACGGACAGTTCGGCGGCCGGGTCGTCGAAATATTCTTCGGTCGCAACCTCAAGGCCATGACCATCGCCCGCATCGCGCTGGGTGTCCTGCCGCCGGCACTGATCATCCTGATGCTGGCGCGCGGCGAGATGGCGCTGCTGGTCTCCTTCACCCTGCTGATGGGTGCCTCGCAGGGCGTCCTGACGATCGTGCGCGGCGCCGTGCCGCTCGCCCTGTTCGGCACCGAGGGTTACGGCGCCGTGCTCGGCCTGATCGCCACGCCGATCCTGCTGGTCAACGCCTTCTCGCCCTCGCTGTTCGCCCTGATCGTCGACGTGGTCGGCTGGCAGAGCGCCCTGTGGGTCCTGCTCGCGGGATCGTTCCTGACGTGGGGAACGATGGAGCTGATGAACCGCTGGTACGAGGGCGCGAAGGCCACCTAGCCGCCGCTAGGGGTGATCGGTCCTCGCCCGTCGCACCAGCGTCGGCAACATGCTGCCGCCGGCGATGTAGTTGAAGCTGGGGCTCTGTCCCGACACGACGCCTACCGCGTAGGGGCCGTCCGGCCAGAAGCCGAAGATCGGGCTGCCCGACTGGCCCGGCCAGTTGTCGAAGGTCGCGCTGCGGATCAACCGGGTCGAACCGGACGCCGAGTCGAGCTCGTTGAGCTTGAAGTCGGTCTGCCAGGCCGCGATCTCGCCGCTGCCGCTCCAGTCCTGCGGGTAGCCGATGCTGTGCCAGTAGGTCGTGGCATCGTCCCAGCTGTTGCTGTAGGTGCGGCTGCCGAGCCAGCCGTATTGCAGCCCGATCGGCTGGTCGAGGACGATGACCGCGTAGTCCTCGTCGGCGACGTCGGCCGAGTAGCTGCCGGAGCTCACGTGCGTGGCCGCGTAGGCCCAGGTGCCGTTGGCCGAGGCCAGCCACGCGGTGTTCGAGTACATGACGTAGACCGTCATCCAGCCGGGCGTCCAGTCGACGCAATGGCTGGCGGTCAGGACATGACGCGGCCCGATGAGGACGCCACTGCCGGCCCAGCCGCGCGGCGTGACGATGCGGACCAGGCACCGCCACGGATAGGCCGTGTCGTAGTAGGCACGACGACCGTCGGGCGTGAAGATCGTGGTCGGGTCGTAGCGCAGCTTGCCGTACTTCATCTGCGGCAGGACGGGTACGCGGCGGGCACGCGGCCGGATGGCGAGCCGGGGATCGGCCGCCGGGATCGAGGCCGGCATGGCGTCGATCGTCTTGCGCGCGAGTTCCCGGATCGGGATCAACCGCTTGCGCAGCGGCGGCGGCGGCACGGGGCGCAACTCGTGCCCCGGGACGGCGAGGTCCAGTTCCCAGCGCGCCTGCTTGCCGGCGCCGCGCCGCACCAGCAGGGTCTCCAGCCGCGGCGGCCCGTCCGCACCGGCCGCCAGCGAGAGCGTCGTCCGCCGCGTGTCGAACGCCTTCGGGTCGACCTCGTGACGCGGCGGCCTGATCGTCGCCCGCGACAGTCTCTTGCCATCGATCGGCGGCTTGGAGGCCGGCCGCTTACGCCTGTTCGGAGTCTTCATCGCAGTCCCCTTCCTGGCATGGCTGGAGTGCCGGGAAGGGAAGTAGACCGGTTCGCGCGCGGAAGATGTGGCGATTGCCACACCGCTCCGGATTTCTAGAACGGCTCCTTGTACGGCCGCAGGTCGAGTTCGTGCGTCCACGCGCTGCGGTGCTGGCGGTGCAGGTGCCAGTAGCTGTCGGCGATCGCCTCGATGTCGAGCAACCCGTCGGGGCCGGCCTTGTCCTTGCGGTCGGGCATGCGGCTCAGCAGCCGCGCGCCGTCGATGCCGCCGTCGATGATGGCGTGCGCGATGTGCAGGCCCTGCGGCCCGAACTCGCGGGCCAGCGACTGGACCAGCAGGCGCAGGCCGCCCTTGGTGGCGTTGAAGGCGGCGAAGCGCGGCCGGCCGCGCAGCGAGCCCGAGGCGCCGGTGAAGATCACCGTGCCGCGGCCGAGCGGCGCCAGCCGGCGCACCGCCTCGCGGCCGAACAGGAAGCCGGCGAAGCAGCCGACCCGCCACGAGTCCTCGAAGTGCTGCGCGGTCATCTCGCGGATATCGACGGCGGCGTTGTTGCCCATGTTGAACACCGCGAGGTCGGCCGGCGCGCCCTCGGCATCGTCGGCCATGGCGCGGTCCCACAGGGCGATCACCTCGGCTTCCTTCGTGCCGTCGACCGCCACGGCGCTGGCCGATCCGCCGGCGGCACGGATCGCCGCCGCCACCGCCTCGATCTTGGCCGGTGTCCGGCCGGCCACCAGCACGTGGTAGCCCTCTTTCGCGAAGCGGCGGCTGGCCGCGGCCCCCAGGCCCTGCTCGGCGCCCACGCCCAGCACGACCGCCTTCGTCTTCTTCGCCATCTCGCTCCTCGCAGCGTCGTTGTCGGGAGAACTTGCGATGCGGCGGTCGGCTTCGCTACGGTCCCGCCGCATGAAATTACCTCCCTACCCCATGATCGAACTCGATCCGGCGGCACCGCTCGACCTGCACCGCGCCACGGTGCTGCCCGAGTGGATCGACTGGAACGGCCACATGAACGTCGGCTACTACGTCGTGGCCTTCGACAAGGCGACCGACACGTTGTGCCAGCAATTCGGCTGCGGCTGGGAGTACACGCGCGAGCGGATCGGCATGACCTTCGTGCTCGAGGCGCACGTCACCTACGACCGCGAGGTCAAGGAGGGCGACCCGCTGCGCATCACGACGCAGATCCTCGACCACGACGCCAAGCGCCTGCACTACATCCACTGCATGTACCACGCCACCGAGGGGTACCTCGCGGCGACCAACGAGCTGATGCTGATGAACATCGACTACGAGACGCGCCGCGCCGCGCCGTGGCCGGACTGGGCGATGGCGCGCATCGAGCAGATGGCGGCGGCGCACAAGGCGCTGCCGGTGCCGCCGCAGGCCGGCCGGCTGATCGGCATCAAGAGGAAGAAGTAGTCCATGCTGGCGTCGCTGCCCTACGAACTGCCCGAGCTGGTGACCACCGCGCCGCTCGACACCCACCGCTCGACCGTGCTGAAGGAATGGGTCGACTGGAACGGCCACATGAACGTCGCCTTCTACGTCACCGCCTTCGACCAGGCGTCGGGCGCCTTCATGCGCAACATCGGGCTGGGCCGCCGCTACGTCGACGGCAAGCTCGGCATGACCTTCGTGCTGGAGACCCACGTCACCTACGACCGCGAGCTGCGCGAGGGCGCGCCGCTGCGCTTCACGACGCAGCTGGTGGCGCGCGACGCCAAGCGCGTGCACCTCTACCACGAGATGTTCCACGCCGATCAGGGTTACCTCGCCGCGACCAACGAGGTGATCGTGATGAACATCGACTACGCGACCCGCCGCTCGGCGCCGTACCCCAAGCCGGTGCAGGAGCGGCTCGACATCCTGTGGCCGCTCCACGCCGCGCTGCCGAAGCCGGCCAAGGTCGGGCGGGTGATGGGGTTGGGGAAGAAGTAGACGAAGAGGAAAGGTCCCTCGCTGCGCTCGGGATGACAGCCTTTTCTTGTCATCCCGAGCGCAGCGAGGGACCTTTCATTGCCTCGCCAACTGCTCCAGCGCCTCGCCCTGGAGGCGATAGGCGAGCCAGGTGCGTTGCCAGCGGAAGCCGAGGCGTTCGTAGAAGCCGCGGGCCGGGTTCCAGTCGAGCACGTTGAGGTCGATGCGGCGCCAGCCGTTCGCGGCGCACGCCTGCGCCAGCGCGCGCATCAGCGCGCGGGCGACGCCGCCGCGCCGCGCCCCGGGCTCCACCCAGATGTCCTCGACGAAGATGCCGCGCGCGCCGGTCCAGACCGAGTAGTTGAAGGTGTAGAGCGCGAAGCCGACCGGCTGGCCGCCGCGCTCGGCGATCAGGGCGGCGAACTTCGGGTCGGGCCCGAAGCCGTCGCGCGCTAGGCTCTCGGGCGTCGCCTTGACCGCGTCGGGCTCGTCCTCGAAGCGCGCGAGGTCCTTCGAGAAGCGATGCAGCAGGCCGGCATCGGCGACGGTCGCGGGACGGACGGTGACGGTCATTTCGGGGCCGCCTCGCGCAGCGCTTCGCGGATCACCGCCTCGTCGCCGACATGGTTGGCCAGCAAGAGGATCAGGCGGGCGTCGAAGTCGCGGCAGGCCGCGTCGTCGAGGCCTTTGTGGGCGTCGACGATCGCGTTGTAGACCTCGTCGGGCCGCGCGAGGTTCAGGGTCCGGCGCAGCGCGCCGCTTGGCTGATCGTTCATGACAGCTCCTTGCCGGCGGCACGGGCCACCGCCCGGCCGATCGCGGCCGCATCGAAGGTCCGCCAGCGCGCCGCGACGTAGCGGTCGGGCCGCAGCAGGTAGGTGGTCCCGGCGCGGGCCTCGTAGCGCTGCCGCGCCACGCCTTCGAGCGGCAGGCCGACGTGCGTGACGCGAGCCGGCAGGGGCGGCGGCACGCCGTCGAGCCCGAAGGTCAGCAGCGTGAAGTCGGGCCCGAGGCGGTCGATCAGCCAGCCGGTCTCGCCGTCCACCGGCGCATCGAGCATCGCCTGCCCCGGCCCCGGCGCGCGGCCCCAGTCGGCTTCGCCGTCCGGCGTGTCGAGCGGCGAGTCCGGCTGGCGCGTCGGCACCGACAGGCGGCCGCTGTTGATCAGGGCACGGGCAAAGGGGAAATCGCGGGCGAGGTCGAGTGCGGCGTCGCGGAAGGCGCGCGCCGCCGGGAACTTCGGGGTGATGAAGTCGGTGCTGCGCGTCGAGTTCAGGATGTTCTCGCGCGCCGCGGCGCGACGCTCGCTGTCGTAGGTGTCGAGCAGCGCCGGGCCGGCCTCGCCCGCCACCACCAGCGCCAGCTTCCAGGCGAGGTTGTCGACGTCGGCCACCGCGGCGTTGCCGCCACGCGCCCCGAACGGCGACACGACGTGGGCGGAGTCGCCCGCGAAGATCACGCGGCCCTCGACGAAGCGGCGCATCATGCGGCAGGTGAAGGTGTAGACGCTGCTCCACTCGTGCTCCCAGCGCGCGTCGGGGCCGAACATCATGCGCAGCCGCCGGTCGATCGCCTCGGGCTGGCGCTCGGCCTCGGCATCGGCGTCGCGGCCGAGCTGGAAGTCGACGCGCAGCACGTTGTCGGCCTGGCGGTGCAGCAGCACCGAGTTGGTCGGGTGGAACGGCGGGTAGAACCAGAAGCGCCGTTCCTTCGGCAGGTCGCCCTTCAGCCGGATGTCGGCGATCAGGAACTGGTCGTGGAAGACCTCGCCCTCGAACGGCAGGCCGAGCGCGTGGCGCACCGGGCTGCGCACGCCGTCGCAGGCGACCAGCCACTGGGCCTCCAGCCCGTAGGTGCCGTCCGGCGTCTCGACCGACAGCGCGACGTGGTCGGCGTGCGGGGTGACGCCCACCACCTTGTGGCGGAAGCGCAGGTCGACCGCCGGCTCGGCGAGGCAGCGATCGACCAGGTACTCCTCGACGTAATACTGCTGCAGGTTCACGAAGGCCGGGAACTTGTGGCCCGGCTCGGGCTGCAGGTTGAAGCGCCACACCGGCTGGTCGTGCAGGTAGACCGCGCCCTCCTCCCAGGTGATGCCCTTCTCGACCATCGGCGCCGCGACGCCGAGGCGGTCCCATACCTCGAGGCTGTGCTTGGCCTGGCAGATCGAGCGGCTGCCGATGCTGACCGTGTCGTCCTCGTCGAGCAGCACCGACGGCACGCCGCGCTTGGCGAGCGCCAGCGCCAGGGTCGGGCCGGCGATGCCGGCGCCGACGATCACGACCGGCCGGCGCGTCCCCGCGCCGTCCAGCTCGGCCGGGCGGCGATAGGGATAGTGCCGGTAGGTGTAGGAGCTCATGGCCCGATGGGAGACGGCGGCGCCGACCCGGTCAGCCCTTCTCCAGCGCCGACCACATCTCGATGTCGCGCTCGGCGGTCCAGATGCGCGGGTGGTCGAGGCCCTTGGCCTCGTCATAGGCGCGGCTGACGTCGAAAGGCATGCAGTGCTCGAAGATCACCCAGTTGCCATAGCGCGGCTGCATTGCGGTCATCGCCGCGTCGTAGGCCTGCTTGAGCGAGGCGCCGCCCTCAGCCGCCTTCGACACCGCGGCGTAGAGGTCGGCCAGGAACGACTGCGTGCCGGCGATGCCTTCCTCGACCGCGCCCTCGCCCATCAGCGCGTCGCCGCGACCCGGCACCAGCGCCAGCGGGTGCAGGTCACGCAGCTTCTGCAGCGTCTCGGGCCAGTCCTTGTAGTGGGCGTCGCCGGCATAGGGCGTCGCGCCGTACTCGACGAGGTCGCCGCTGAACAGCGTGCGCTCCTCGGGCAGCCAGACGATGGTGTCGCCCTTGGTGTGGCCGCGGCCGGCATGGATGATGTCGACCTGCAGCTTGCCCAGCCAGATCGACATGCGGTCCTTGAAGGTGATGGTCGGCCAGGTCAGGCCGGGGATCGTCTCGGCGGCGTCGAACAGGCGCGGGAAGCGCTGCAGCTCGGACTTGTAGTCCTGCGCGCCACGCTCGACGATCATCTCGCGCGTCGCCTCGCTGCAGATGATGTGCTGCGGCTCGAAGCCCGAGGCGCCCAGCACGCGCACCGCGTGGTAGTGCGACAGCACGACGTACTTGATCGGCTTGTCGGTGACGGTGCGGATGTGGGCGATCACCTTCTGCGCCATCTTGGGCGTCGCCTGCGCGTCGACCACCAGCACGGCGTCGTCGCCGACGACGATGCCGGTGTTCGGGTCGCCTTCCGCCGTGAAGGCGTAGGCGTGCTCCGACAGTCGGCTGAAGGTGATCTTCTTTTCCGCCATGTCGGCCTGCGAGGCGAATGCCCTGGCCATGTCCGCGTCTCCCGTGTCTTGCTTGTTCGTCCGTCCGGCTCAGCTCGCGCTGGTGCCGGTACCCAGATAGCGCGAACGGTCGCCGGTGCGAACCGTCACGTCGAAGGTGTCGTTGTCGCGCTCCATGTGGAGGGTCACGGCCGTCCCGGCCGGACCGCTCGCCCAGAGCTTGCGGTAGAAGTCGGCGACGTCGTCCAGCGCCTCGCCGTTCAGCGCGTGCAGGATGTCGTTGCGCTGCAGGCCGGCGCGGTCGGCCGGGCCACCCTCCGAGACGCCGCCGATCACCAGCTGGCCCATGTGCTCGACGGTGTAGAGGCCGAGCCACGGCCGCGCCGGGCTCGACAGCTTCCCGAAGGCCAGCAGCTCGGAGAAGATCGGCTTCAGCCGGTTGATCGGCACGTACATGTTGCCCGGGAAGGCCGGCGCGCCGGGACCCAGCGCCTCCTGGACCAGCAGCGAGCCGATGCCGAGCAGCGAGCCGTCCAGCCCGATCAGCGCCGAGCCGCCCCACAGCGGGTAGGCCGGCACGGTGAAGATCGCGTTGTCGAGCAGGTACTCCCAGTAGCCGGCGAACTCGCGCCGGCCGGCGACCTTGACCTTCAGCGCCGCCTTCTCGCCGCCCAGCCCGGCCACCCAGGCCTCGCTGCGCAGTTCGAGGTCGTCGGAATCGCCGAACACCAGCGGCTTCATGCGGATCGGCCGCGCCGTGCGGACCAGCCCGAAGCCGCTCTCGTAGTCGTAGCCGACGATCTCGGCCGGCCGGTCGATGCCGTCGATGTCGGTCACCGTGACCGTGTCGGCCTCCATGATCAGGTAGCCGATGGTCAGGACCAGCCCGTCGTTGTCGATCAGGGCGCCATGGCCCTCGCGCTCGGTGCCCAGGGTCTGGGCGGAACGGCGGTCCTTCGGCACGGTGGTGCGGACCCCGACCACGGCGGGCAGCGCCGCGGCGACGGCCGGCGGCACGCTGGAGCCGCCCGGCAGCCGGGCCTCGACCGGCTCGCGCCCGTCCTCCGGACCGTGACCGCCCGAGCCGTTTGCCGAACCGTTCAACCCTCGGGCCATCGGCACCCTCCAACGCGAACCGCTCCGGTCCCGACCCGCGGCGATCCCGCCACCGTCTATCCCGGCCCTCGAATGTAGGCGCAGCCGCCGGTGATTGCTATATGACCCTGCATGGCGCCCCCCGCCGACCCGTTCGAAATCACGGACGAACCCGCCCCGATCGAGCCGCCCCCCGGCCGTCGCCCCGTCGTGTCCAATGCCCACCTCGAGGGGCTGAACGACGAGCAGCGCCAGGCGGTGGTGCACGAGTCCGGGCCGTTGCTGGTGCTGGCCGGCGCCGGCACCGGCAAGACGCGCGTCCTGACCACCCGGATCGCCCACCTGCTGATCACCGGCCGGGCCCGGCCGTCGCAGATCCTGGCCGTCACCTTCACCAACAAGGCGGCGCGCGAGATGCTCGACCGCGTCGCCAGCCTGATCGGCGGCGCCGCCGACGGCATGTGGCTGGGCACCTTCCACGCGATCGGCGTGCGGGTGCTGCGCCGCCACGCCGAACTGGTCGGGCTGAAGAGCAACTTCACGATCCTCGACACCGACGACCAGGTGCGGCTGATCAAGCAGCTGCTGCAGGCCGAGGGCATCGACGACAAGAAATGGCCGGCCCGCATCCTGTCCGGCATCATCCAGCGCTGGAAGGACCGCGCCCTGCCGCCCGACAAGGTCGGGCGCGACGAGGCCGGCGACTTCGCCGGCGGCAAGGCGGCCGACATCTACCGCCAGTACCAGGAGCGGCTGGCCGAGGTGAACGCCGTCGACTTCGGCGACCTCGTGATGCACTGCGTGACGCTGTGGCAGAAGCATCCCGACGTGCTGGCCGACTACCACCGCCGCTTCCGCCACATCCTGGTCGACGAGTACCAGGACACCAACGTCGCCCAATACCTGTGGCTGCGCCTGCTGGCCCAGGGCACGCCCGACGTCTGCTGCGTCGGCGACGACGACCAGTCGATCTACGGCTGGCGCGGTGCCGAGGTCGGCAACATCCTGCGCTTCGAGAAGGACTTCCCCGGCGCCACCATCGTCCGGCTGGAGCGCAACTACCGCTCGACGCCGCACATCCTGGCCGCCGCCTCGCACCTGATCTCGCACAACGAGGGAAGGCTGGGGAAAACCCTGTGGACGGATCTCAAGGACGGCGAGCGCATCTCGGTGCGCGGCGTGTGGGACGGCGACGAGGAAGCCCGCACGATCGGCGAGGAGATCGAGGCGCTGCAGCGCGACCGCCACCCGCTCAGCCAGATCGCCATCCTGGTCCGCGCCGGCTTCCAGACCCGCGAGTTCGAGGAACGCTTCATCACCATGGGCCTGCCCTACCGGGTGATCGGCGGGCCGCGCTTCTACGAGCGCGCCGAGATCCGCGACGCCATGGCCTACTGCCGCGTCACCGTGCAGCCAGCCGACGACCTCGCCTTCGAGCGCATCTACAACACGCCGCGCCGCGGGCTGGGCGAATCGGCGCTGCGCACGCTACGGCTGATCCAGCGCACCCAGAAGGTGTCGCTGTTCGAGGCGACCCGGCGCGCGCTCGAGACCGACGAGATGAAGGGCCGCCAGCGCAAGGCGCTGGGCGACCTCGTGCAGAACTTCGACCGCTGGCGCGGCATGCTGGAGGGCATGAGCCACGTCGAGGTGGTCGAGACCATGCTCGACGAGTCGGGATACACCGACATGCTGCGCGCCGACCGCTCGCCCGAGGCCGAGGGACGGCTCGAGAACCTCAAGGAACTGACCAACGCGCTGCAGGAGTTCGACAGCCTGCCGGCGTTCCTCGAGCACGTCGCGCTGCTCACCGACATGGCCGAGAAGGCCGGCAGCGACATGGTCAGCGTCATGACCCTGCATGCCGCCAAGGGGCTGGAGTTCGACACGGTGTTCCTGCCGGGCTGGGAGGAAGGCCTGTTCCCCAACCAGCGCGCGCTCGACGACAAGGGCGTCGCCGGGCTCGAGGAAGAGCGCCGGCTGGCCTATGTCGGCATCACGCGCGCCCGCAAGCGCGCCTACGTGTCGTTCGCCGCCAACCGCCGCGTCTTCAACCAGTGGCAGGCCGCGATCCCGTCGCGCTTCCTGCGCGAACTGCCGACCGGCAACCTCGCCGAGAGCAGCGACGCGGGGCTGTACGCCACCTACTCGGCCGGCCACCACGGCGGCCTGCGCGACAAGGCCAGCGGCTTCGACTACGAGAGCCTGGGCGTGGCCGGCGGCCGCGGCCGCACCCGCTGGCGCGACGAGACGCTGGACGACCGCCGCGCGGTCGAGGGCGACAAGCCCGACCTCAGCGTCGGCCAGCGCGTCTTCCACCAGAAATTCGGCTACGGCCGGATCGTCGCCGTCGACGGCAACAAGCTCGACATCGAATTCGAGAAAGCGGGACCGAAGAAGGTCCTCGACAGCTTCATCGAGGCCGCCTGAGCCTCGGATCCTTGGGGAGTCACGCCATGTTTCGCGCGATCTGCGCCACCGCCCTCGCCCTGCTGCTGGCCGGCCCGGCATCGGTTCCGGCCTGGGCCCAGGCCGGCAAGGTGACCGTCGTCACGTCCTTCTCGAAGGACGTCACCGACCCGATCAAGAAGGCCTTCGAGAAGGCGGTGCCGGGCACGACGCTGGAGGTCCAGAACCGCAACACCAACGCCGGCGTGAAGTTCCTCGAGGAGACCAAGGGCAACAACCAGGTCGACCTGTTCTGGGCCTCGGCGCCCGATGCCTTCGAGGTGCTGAAGGCGAAGAAGCTGCTGGAGCCGTACAAGCCGAAGGCGACCGGCATCGCCGACAAGGTCGGCTCCTACCCGGTCAACGACAAGGACGGCTACTACGCGGGCTTCGCCGCCTCGGGCTACGGCATCATGTGGAACGAGCGCTACGTGAAGGCCAAGAAGCTGCCGACCCCGAAGGAATGGCAGGACCTCGCCGCGGCGCCCTACTACGACCACGTGTCGATCTCGGCGCCGTCGCGCTCGGGCACGACCCACCTGACGATCGAGACGATCCTGCAGGGCGAGGGCTGGGACAAGGGCTGGCGCACCATCAAGGAGATCGGCGGCAACCTGCACCAGGTGACCGACCGCTCGTTCGGCGTGCCCGAGGCGGTGAACTCGGGCCAGGTCGGCTACGGCATCGTCATCGACTTCTTCGCCTTCTCCTCGCAGGGCAGCGGCTTCCCGGTGAAGTTCGTCTACCCGTCGGTGACGACGCTGGTGCCGGCCAATGTCGGGCTGGTCGCCAACGCGCCGAACAAGGCGGGCGCCGAGGCCTTCATCGAGTTCCTGCTGTCGCCGGCCGGCCAGGAGGTGCTGCTCGAGCCGTCGATCCGCCGCCTGCCGGTGCGGCCCGCGACCTACGACAAGGCGCCGGCCGACTATCCCAACCCGTTCAAGGACAAGAACCTGCAGGGCTTGCTGACCTTCGACGCCGGCCTGTCGGAGAAGCGCAGCGAGGCGGTCGACGTGCTGTTCGACCAGCTGGTCACCTTCCAGCTCGAGCCGCTCAAGGCCGCCACCAAGGCGATCCACGAGGCCGAGGCGGCGCTGGCGAAGAAGGACAACGCCGCCGCCCGCGCGCTGGTCAAGGAAGCCCGCGACCTGGTCGCCGCGATGCCGGTCACCGCCGCCCAGGCGGAGTCGGCGGAGATGCGCGCCGCCTTCACCGGGGGCAAGCAGAAGACCGCCCGCCAGGCCGAGCTCGAACAGGCCTGGGCGACCTTCGCCAAGGACAAGTACGCCGCGGCCAAGGCCAAGGCGGAAGAGGCGACGAAGCTCGCGAAGTGAGCGTCGCCCACCTGTCATCCCGAGCCCAGCGAGGGACCTTTTCGGGACCGGCATTGCTCGCACTGGCGATCGCCGCGTTCCTCGCGATCTTCCTGGTCGTTCCGGTCGGCGCCGTCGTCTACGTCGCCTTCACCGAGAAGGGCACCGGCGCGCCGACGCTGGTGAACTTCCTCGACTTCGCGCGCACCGACCTGTTCGTGCGCTCGTTCTGGAACTCGGTCTGGGTGTCGGCGATGACCGTCGTGTGGGCGTCGGTGCTGGCGCTCCCGCTCGCCTACCTGACGACGCGCTTCGAGTTCCGCGGCGCCGCGCTGGTGCAGACGCTGGGCTTCCTGCCGCTGATCATGCCGCCGTTCGTCGGCGCGGTCGCGATGCAGCTGCTGTTCGGCCGCAACGGCACGGTGAACCTGCTGCTCGACGAGTGGTTCGACGTCCGGCTCGACATCATGGAAGGGCTGAACGGCGTCATCTTCCTGCAGGCGATCCACTACTTCCCGTTCATCCTGGTCAACCTGTCGGCGGCGCTGCGCAACATCGACCGCGCCATGGAGGAGGCCGCCCAGAACCTCGGCAGCCACGGCATCCGGCTGTTCCGCCGCATCGCCTTCCCGCTCGCCCTGCCCGGCTACGTCGCCGGCGCCAGCCTGGTGTTCGTCAAGGTGTTCGACGACGTCGCCAGCCCGCTGCTGCTCAACGTCAAGGAGATGCTGGCCCCGCAGGCCTACCTGCGCATCACCTCGATCGGCATCGACGACCCGATGGGCTACGTCATCTCGGTGGTGCTGATCGCCATCGCGGTGGTCACCATGTGGGGCTCCGCGCGGGTCCTGAAGGGCAAGGACTACGCCACCGCCCAGCGCGGCGGCGGCGGTCTCAACCGGCGCAAGCTGTCGCGCGGCCAGTCGGTGCTGGCCTACGCGCTGGTGCTGTTCGTGCTGGCGCTGGTGCTGGCGCCGCATGTCGGCCTCTTGCTGCTGTCGCTCGCCACCGTGTGGTCGTTCAGCCCGCTGCCCGACGGCTTCACGCTGGCCCACTACGCCCGCGTGCTGGGCGACAGCTCGGTCTACATCCGCAACACGCTGCTCTACTCGGGGCTGGCCGCGGCGATCGACGTGGTGATCGGCGCCGCCATCGCCTACCTCGTGCTGCGCACCCGCCTGCCCGGCCGCCAGGCGCTCGACTGGCTGGCCGGCGCGGCGCTGGCGGTGCCGGGCGTCGTGCTGGGCATCGGCTACCTGCGCGCCTTCTACGGCATCACCCTGCCCGGCGGCGTGCCGATGGCGACGCTGTGGATCATGATCGTGCTGGCGATCGCCATCCGCCGCCTGCCCTACGCGCTGCGCGCCGCCTATGCCGCCCTGCAGCAGATCTCGGTGTCGCTCGAGGAAGCCGCCGAGAACCTCGGCGCGCGGCGCTCGCGCATCGTGCGCCGCATCGTCGTGCCGCTGATGACCGGCGGGCTGGCCGCCGGCTTCGTCACCAGCTTCGCCACCGCGGCGGTCGAGCTGTCGGCGGTGCTGATGCTGGTCCAGAACAATTCCGACGCGCCCTTGTCCTATGGCCTCTACGTGCTGATGCAGACCCCGGCCGGGCGCGGCGCCGGCGCGGCGCTGGGCGTCATCGCCGTGGTCATCGTCGCGGTCTGCATGGGCCTGTCGCAGGTCGTCGTCAGCCGCTCGCAACGCGCCCGGGGGCTCGATATATGAACACCATGCCCCCGGCGGTAAGCATCGATATCCGCGACGTCAACCTGAGCTACGGCGCGACCCGTGTCCTGAAGGACGTCGACCTGTCGATCCGGCCGGGCGAGCTGTTCGCCTTCCTCGGCCCCTCGGGCTGCGGCAAGACCACGCTGCTGCGCCTGATCGCCGGCTTCGCGCAGGCGCAGACCGGCCAGGTCCTGCTCGACGGCAACGATGTCGCCGGCCTGCCGCCGTGGCAGCGCGACGTCGGCATGGTGTTCCAGAGCTACGCGCTGTGGCCGCACATGACGGTGGCGCAGAACGTCGCCTTCGGGCTGGAGGAGCGGCGCCGGCCGCGCGCCGAGATCGAGCGCCGCGTCGCCGAGGCGCTGGCGCTGGTCGGGCTGGAAGACTATGCCGGCCGCCGCCCGGCGCAGCTGTCGGGCGGCCAGCAGCAGCGCGTCGCGCTGGCCCGCACCATCGCCATCGAGCCCAAGGTGCTGCTGCTCGACGAGCCGCTCAGCAACCTCGACGCCCGCATGCGGCTCAGCGTCCGGCGCGAGCTGCGCGCGCTGCAGCAGCGGCTCGGCCTGACCACGATCTTCGTCACCCACGACCAGGAAGAAGCCAACACGATGTGCGACCGCATCGCCGTCATGGAGGCCGGCGTGATCCGCCAGGTCGGCACGCCGATGGAACTCTACGAGCGGCCGGCCAACCTGTTCGTCGCGGGCTTCCTCGGCACCGCCAACATCCTGCCCGGGCGGGTCGCGGGCGACGCCTTCGAGGTCACGGGCGGCGCCCGCGTGGCGCTGCCGCGCGGCGCGGCGGTGCCGGCCGGCGCGCGGCTGGTGTTCCGGCCGCAGCACGCCGCGCTCACGCCCGACGGCGCGCTGCGCGGCCCGATCACCCACCGCGAGTTCCTCGGCGCCACGGTCCGCTACGGCGTCGACGTCGGCGGCACCGAGATCCTGGTCGACGCGCCGTTCCAGTCGACCGGCGACCTGCACGACGCCGGCACGACGGTCGGCGTGGCCCTGGCGCCCGAGCGCGCCCTCTACCTGGCAGAGTGACGATGAGCGCAAGCAAGGCGAGTTTCACCGTGTCGGCGAGCGACCGCGCGGCCTGGGAGAACGCGCTCGACGAGCGCCTGTCCGAGGCGGGCCTGGTGGTGACCAGCTGCGAGGTCTCGCTGAATGGCCCGTGGCGCATCGAGGTCTACGGCGAGAGCGAGGACCCGATGGTGGCGTCGGCGATCGCCGACAGCGCCCGCGCGCTCGGCGCCGCCGAGCCCGCGTGGACGTGGGAGGCCCTGCCCGACATCGACTGGGTGGTCGAGAACCAGCGGTCGTTCCAGCCCTTCGCCGTCGGCCCGTTCTGGGTCCATCCCAGCCACAACGCCGAGGGCCAGCCGGCCGGCAGCATCGCGCTGCGCATCGATGCCGGCATGGCGTTCGGCACCGGCACCCACGCCACGACGCGCGGCTGCCTCGAGATGCTGGCGACGCTCGACGCCGCGGCCACCGCGAACGCGGTCGACGTCGGCTGCGGCAGCGGCATCCTCGCCATCGCCATGGCCAAGCTGTGGCGCCGGCCGGTGCTGGGCGGAGACAACGACGCCGAGGCGGTCGAGGTCGCGATCGAGAATGCCGGCCTGAACGGCGTCGCCGAGCTGTGCCGCTTCGTGCACGCGATCGGCCTGCGCCACGACGAGCTGCGGGCCAAGGTCCCCTACGACCTCGTGGTCGCCAACATCCTGGCGGGACCGCTGATGGAGCTGTCCGACACCTTCTCGAACGCGGTGCGGCCGGGCGGCCACGTGCTGCTGAGCGGCCTGCTGCTCGAGCAGGCCGACGACATCCTCGACGTCTACGGGCGCTGGGGCTTCGACCCGGTGCGCCACGTCGATCGCGAGACCGGCGGCGCGGTGTGGCGCACGCTGCTGCTCCGGCGGCGGTAGGGCGCGGGACAAAGTAAAAGGGCCGGCTTTCGCCGGCCCTGTACGCTTACGCTTACGCTACTCAACTCTTACGCGACGCTGGTCTCACGCAACGCTGTGGGCCATGCGGCGGGCGTTCTCGTTCGCCGGCAGCGGCTGCTGGGTGACCGGATCGATGGTCGGCATCAGGCCCTCGGCCGCCTCGCGCACCGCGAAGGCGATGTCGGCGCGGCACAGGCCCATGTCGCTGAGCTCGCGGTCGCTCATGCGGTAGAGCTGGCTCTCGGCATGGCGCAGCTGGATGTCGGCACGGACCGCCGCCGCCAGCTTGGCGCCCTGGCGGCGCAGCCACAGCACGGCGTCACCGATGGCGTTGGCCAGGAACTCCGCCCGGGCGTAGCGGGCGTGCAACTCGAGCAGGCGACGGTCCACTTGGGCCGAGCCGGTCTGGTAGATCGTCTTGACGGTAGCGTTTCCCCCGGCCGGCGTAGTTTCGCTGGTCAGATTTTCAAACATCTGGATCGGCTGGGTCATCATTGGTTAGCTCCTTTTGTGCACCGCAGAAGGGGATGCTGCACCGCACCCAGCAAATATAGAGCCCGCTGATTACAGTTTAAGTGATGGCTTGGAACGACTGCTATGCGTCTGGCGCATGATCCAACCGCGTTGCGCATTTCGCAGGCGCGAAAGACAGATTATTGCCCGGTTTACGTCCCCCAAGCCCACCGCGTAGGCTCAGCACCCATGAGTTCCACCGCCAGTTCCGCTCCCGACGACGTCCTGACCCTGCTCCGCCAGCACGGCCGCAGCCCCGACCCCGCCGCCCTGGAGTCCCTGATGCGCGGCGTCGCCGCCGCCCCCGAGGGGCTGGCCGGACCGGAATGGGTCGAACTGGTCGATCCGGCGGCAGGCCCCGCCCTGACCCAGGCCCTGGAGGCGTGGCGCCAGGACCTCGCGCGCGGCGACGACGGGCTGGGCGCCAGCCCGGCGCCGGCGAGCCGGCTGGCCGACCTGCGCGCCGAGCTGAAGCGCCGCGGCCTCGACGGCTTCCTGGTGCCGCGCGCCGACGAGCACCAGGGCGAGTACGTGCCGCGCGGCTCGCAGCGCCTGGCCTGGCTGACCGGCTTCACCGGCTCGGCCGGCCTCGCCGTGGTGCTGGCCGAGCGCGCCGCGATCTTCATCGACGGCCGCTACACGCTGGCGGTCCGGGCGCAGGTCGACACCGCGTCCTTCGCGCCGCACCAGGTGCCGGAGCAGTCGCCGGAAGCCTGGATCGCCGACAACCTGCCGGCCGGCGGCAAGCTCGGCGTCGATCCGTGGCTGGTGACGCTGGACGGCTACGAACGCTTCGCCCGCGCCTGCCAGCGTGCCGGCGGCGAGCTGGTCGCGGTCGAGGGCAACCCGGTCGACGCGGTGTGGCGCGACCGGCCGCCGCCGCCGCTGGCGCCGGTGCTGCCGCACGAGGACGCGTTCGCGGGCGAGCCGAGCGCCGCCAAGCGTGCCCGCATCGGCGCGGCAATCCGCGCCAGGGGCGCCGACGTCGCGCTGCTGACCGCGCCCGACTCGATCGCCTGGCTGCTCAATGTGCGCGGCGGCGACGTGCCCCGCACGCCCTTCCCGCTGGGCTTCGCGCTGCTGCACGCCGACGGCCACGTCGATCTCTACATGGACCGCCGCAAGGTGCCCGACCGCACGCTGGCCTGGCTCGGCAACGCGGTGACGCTGGCGCCGGTCGACGCGCTCGGCCCGGCGCTCGACACGCTGGGCCAGCGGAAGGCGAAGGTGCTGGTCGAGACCTCGACGGCGCCGGTCTGGGCGGCGCGCCGCCTGCAGGCGGCCGGCGTGACGCTGGTCCGCGAGGCCGACCCGGTGGCGCTGCCCAAGGCGGCCAAGAACGACGTCGAGCTGGCCGGCATCCGCGCCGCGCACCGCCGCGACGGCGCCGCGGTCAGCCGCTTCCTGTGCTGGCTGGCGCGCGAGTCCGCCGCCGGCACGCTGCGCGAGATCGCGGTGTCGGACCGGCTGCAGGCGATGCGGCAGGAGACCGGTGCGCTGCGCGACCTGTCGTTCGACACGATCTCGGGCGCCGGCCCCAACGGCGCCATCGTGCACTACCACGCGACGCCCGCGACCGAGCGCACGCTCGAGCCGGGCAGCCTCTACCTCGTCGACTCGGGCGGCCAGTACCGCGACGGCACGACCGACATCACGCGCACCGTGGCGGTCGGCACGCCGACGGCGGAGATGCGCGACCGCTTCACCCGCGTGCTGAAGGGCCACATCGCGCTGGCCATGGCGCGCTTCCCGGCCGGGACCACCGGCTCGCAGCTCGACGTGCTGGCGCGCTACGCGCTGTGGCAGGCCGGGCTCGACTACGACCACGGCACCGGTCACGGCGTCGGCGCCTACCTGTCGGTCCACGAGGGACCGCACCGCATTTCCAAGATGCCGAACAGCGTCGCGCTCGAGCCCGGCATGGTCGTCAGCAACGAGCCCGGCTACTACAAGGCCGGCGGCTACGGCATCCGGATCGAGAACCTGGTGGCGGTGCGCGAGGCGACCATCGAGGGCGCCGACCGGCGCTACCTCGAGTTCGAGACGCTGACGCTCGCGCCGATCGACCTCGCCTGCGTCGAGCCGGCGCTGCTGACCGAGGCCGAGCGGCGCTGGCTGAACGACTATCACCGCCGGGTGCGCGAGACGGTGGCGCCGCAGGTCGACGCCGCCACCCGCGACTGGCTGGCGACGGCGACCCGCGCGATCTGACCTAGTCGGCCACCTCGGTGCGGCCGAGCACGACGTCCTCGTACATGTGCAGCGACGGCAGGCCGCCGGTGTGCATGAACAGGACCTTGGCGCCGGGCTTGAAGTGGCCCTGGCGGGCCAGCCCGATCAGGCCGGCCATGATCTTCCCGGTATAGACCGGGTCGAGCAGGATGCCCTCGGTCCGGGCCACCATCTGGACCGCCTCGACCATCTTCTTGTTCGGCACCGAGTACTTGGGCTGCCAGTAGCCGCCGACGCTCTTCACCGCCTCGCGCGGGATCTTGCCGAGTCCCAGCAGGTCGGCGACCGCCTGCGCCTCCTTGTGGACCAGCGGCTCCTGGTCGGCGGGATCGCGGCTGACGCCGATGCCGATCAGCGGCGTGCGGATGTTGTTGCCATGGAAGCCCGCCACCATGCCGCCATGCGTGCCCGAGCTGCCCGAGCCGACCACGACGGCGTCGAGGGCGAGGCCCATGTCGAGCCACTGCTCCTGCATCTCCTGCACGCAGGCGACATAGCCCAGCCCGCCGATCGCGTTCGAGCCGCCGCCGGGAATGACGTAGCCCTTGCGGCCGAGCGAGGCGACTTCCTGCGCCACCTTCGACATCGCCGCCCCCATGTCGGTGCCGCCCGGGACCACGGTGATCGCCTCGATGCCCATCAGCTCGAACAGGAAGTTGTTGCCGCCAGCTTCCTTCTTGTACGTGCCCGGCACGCGCTCCTCGATCACGAAGCGGCACTTCAGGCCCTCGCGCACCGCCGCGGCCAGCGTGATGCGGCAGTGGTTCGACTGCGGCGCGCCGCAGGTGATCAGCGTGTCGGCGCCCTGCGCCAGCGCGTCTCCGGCGAGGAACTCGAGCTTGCGGGTCTTGTTGCCGCCGGGGAACAGGCCGAGCTGGTCGTCGCGCTTGATCCAGACGTCGGGCCCGACGCCGCCCGGGCAGGACGCCGCCAGCGCCTTGGTGAAGTGCGGCATGAACTCGATGGGCGTGGGGGCATGCGTGTAGCGACGGCGCGGGAAGCGGGCCAGATCCATTCCTTGAAACTCCAGCGTTCGACCGTTGGTGACGGGCCGGAAGCTGTAGCATCGCGCCCGGATACCGGGAAGTCGGCCGGCGCGCCGATTTCGCCAGCGATGACCGCGGCCCCGACCTCCTTGGCAGTTCCGCCTGCGCGCGCGATACTATCTACGGTTGTATCGCGACCCAGGAGGAACCATGCCCAGCAACAGTTGGAACATCGACGTCGTTCGTTCGCGCGAAGCCATGATGCGCGTCGCGGCGGAACTCGGTCCCCACAACGACTGGCGCGGCGTGACCGTCGCCCACCTCGACACCGGCTTCACCAACCATGCCGTGTTCAACCTGGGCAGCGCGGCGCCGGCGCTGCGCATCGCCGACGGCCGAAACTACATGGACCCCGGCGCGAGCGAACCGCGCGATCCGCTCGACTACGGCGGCGGGCTCGGGATCGCGACGCCGGGCCACGGCACCCGCACCCTCGGCACGCTGTGCGGCAACCTCGCGGGGACCTACACGGGCGTCTGCCCGACGGTGCCGGTCGTGCCGTACCGCGTGACCAACGGCGTGATGCTGACCGGCCAGACCATCGTCAATGCCGCCCTCGCCATCATGGACGCGGTCGATCGCAACCTGGCCGACGTGATCTCGATCAGCCTGGGGGTGCAGTCGGTGATCGGCAACCGCAAGCAGATGCACGCGCTGGGTCGAGCCGTCGACCATGCCTACGAGCGGGGCGTCATTATCGCCGCCGCCGCCGGGCAGACCGCCGATGCACCGCAGGCGGTCGGCTTCACGGTCTATCCCGGCCGCTACTCGCGCAGCATCCTGGTGGGCGGCATCAACGCGAACCGGAAGATCTGCTTCGACTACGACGACGGGCGCAAGTACGTCGATGTCTGGGCGCCGGCCGACGACGTGCCGCGGCCCAATGCCGTGCTCGGGCTGCCCGAACCGCACATGAACTTCGGCGTGGGCGATGGCACCTCCTACGCCACCGTCCACGTGTCGGGCGCCGCCGCCATGTGGCTCAGGATGCGGGGCGAGGAACTCGACAACGGTGGCTACGTCGGCTGGCAGCGGGTCGAGGCCTTCCGCTCGATCCTGCGGTCGGCGAAGCAGCCGCTGGCGGGTGACGATGTCCCCTTCAAGAAGGCGCCCAGCGATACCGGCATCCTGGATTGCGTCGCCCTGCTCGACGCCCCGCTGCCGCCGATCAATTCCCTCAAGAAGGCCGCCCTGGCGGAACCCCAGGTGAACTGATCGCAAGGTCTTCCCGGGACGCCCGGCGTCACTCGGCCAGCTTCAGCCACTCTTCCTCGGTCATCGTCGGGATGCCGAGCTCGGCGGCCTTGCGGGCCTTCGAGCCGGCGTTCTCGCCGACCACCACCAGGCTGGTCTTCTTCGACACCGAGTCGGTGACCTTGGCGCCCAGCTCCTCAGCGCGCGCCTTGGCCTGGTCGCGGGTCATCGACGTCATCTCGCCGGTGAACACCACGACCTTGTCCTTGAGCCGCGCGTCGTCGGCGACGACCCGCCGGGTCACCGGCTGCACCGTCAGCTGGCGCCGCAGGTCGCGGATGATCTCGACGTTGTGGCCCTCCCGGAAGAATTCGCCCATCGCGTCGGCCGTGGTGACGCCGATCTGCTCGACGTTGCACAGCCGGCCGTAGGACGGCCCGACCTCGGCGGCGGCCTTCTCCTTCTTCGGCAGGCCCTCATAGGCGGCGCGCTCGCGCGTCGCCTTCAGCATCTCGTCCAGCCAGTCGTCGACCTCGCCGTATTCCTGGGCGAGGATCTTGGCCGTCGCCTCGCCGATCAGCGGGATGCCGATGGCGTTGATGAAGCGGTCGAGCGGGATGGTGCGCCGCGCCTCGATGGCGGCCACCAGCTTCTGCACCGAGGTCTTGCCCCAGCCCTCGCGGCGGCCGATCTCGTCGGCCTTCTCCGGCAGCCGGAAGACGTCGCCCGGCACCTTGAGCAGGCCGTCGCGGTGGAAGTTCTCGATGTGGACGCCGCCCAGCCCCTCGATGTCGAAGCAGCCGCGCGACACGAAGTAGCGCAGGCGCTCGACCTGCTGGAACGGGCATTCCAGCCCGCCCGAGCAGCGCCGCACCACGCCGCCCTCCTCGGCCGCCACCGGCGTCTCCAGCGGGCACGGGCAGTGGGTCGGGAAATGGAACTTGTGGGTCTTCTTCGGCCGTTCCTCGGGCACGAAGCCCAGCACCTGCGGGATGACGTCGCCGGCGCGCTGCACCACCACCATGTCGCCGACCCGCACGTCGAGCCGCTCGATCTCGTCGGCGTTGTGCAGCGAGGCGCGCGACACCATCACGCCGCCGACGTTGACCGGCTCGAGGTCGGCCACCGGGGTCAGCGCACCGGTGCGGCCGACCTGGATCAGGATACCGTTCAGCCGGGTGCGCGCCTGCTCGGCCGGGAACTTGTGGGCGATCGCCCAGCGCGGCGCGCGGCTCACGAAGCCCAGCCGCTCCTGCCAGTCGATGCGGTCGACCTTGTAGACGACGCCGTCGATGTCGTAGGGCAGCGACGGCCGCTCGACGCCCATCTGGCGGTAGTAGGCCAGCACCTCCTCGGGCGTGCGGCAGAGCTGCGACAGCGGGTTGACGCGGAAGCCCCAGCCCCTGAGCAGCTTGAGGTACTCGCTGTGGGTCTTCCACGGCCGCGGCTCGGCCTCGCCCCAGGCATAGGCGAAGAAGCGCAGCGGCCGCGTCGCGGTGATCTCGGGATCGAGCTGGCGCAGCGAGCCGGCGGCGGCGTTGCGCGGGTTGGCGAAGGTCTTCTCGTCGGCCGCTTCCTGGCGCCGGTTCATCTCCTGGAACGCGGCGCGCTCCATGTAGATCTCGCCGCGCACGTCGATCGTGCCGGGGAACTTGCCCTTCAGCTTGTGCGGGATGTCCTGGATGGTCCGCAGGTTGGCGGTGACGTCCTCGCCGACCGAGCCGTCGCCGCGGGTGGCGCCGACGGTGAATTCGCCGTCTTCGTAGCGCAGGCTGATCGACAGGCCGTCGATCTTGGGCTCGCAGGCCAGCGCGATCTCGGCGTCGGGCGCGAGGTCGATCTCGCGCTCCAGCCCGCGCCGCACCCGGTCGACGAAGCCCTGCAGTTCCTCGTCGCTGAAGGCGTTGTCGAGCGACAGCATCGGCCGCGCGTGGCGCACCTTGGCGAAGGCGGTGGTCGGCGTCGGCGCGACGCGCTGCGTCGGGCTGAACATGTCGACCAGCTGCGGGAAGCGTTCCTCGATCGCCTTCAGCCGCCGGCGCAGCTTGTCGTAGTCGGCGTCGGAGATCTCCGGCGAATCCTGCTCGTGGTAAAGCTTGTCGTGGCGGGCGATCTCGTCGGCCAACCGCTTGTGCTCGGATCGGCTCTGGCGCTCGGTCATTTCCTCGACCGACAGCGAGGCGACCACCTTGGCGGCACGCGACATCGCCCCCTCCTACTCCGCCGCGGCCAGCAGGCGGTCGGCCGCGGCGCGCGCCTCGGCCGTGACCTCGGCGCCGGACAGCATGCGCGCGATCTCCTCGCGCCGGCCCTTGGCGTCGAGCGGCACGACGTCGGTGCTGGCGGTGCTGCGCGTCGTGGTCTTCTGGATCAGCCAGTGGCGGTCGGCCAGCGCCGCGACCTGCGGCGAGTGGGTCACGACCAGCACCTGGACCTCGCGCGCCAGCCGCTTCAGGCGGTCGCCGACCGCGGCCGCCGTGGCGCCACCGATGCCGGAATCGACCTCGTCGAACACGATGGTGGCGGCATCGCCGACCTTGGCGAGGCAGACCTTGAGCGCCAGCAGGAAGCGCGACAGCTCGCCGCCCGACGCGATCTTCGCGATCGGCGCCGGCGGCGCGCCGGGATTGGTCGAGACGGTGAACTGGACGCGGTCGGAGCCGTGCTCGGACCACTCGGCCTCGGGCAGCGCCGCGAGCTCGGTGACGAAGCGCGCCTTGTCGAGCTTGAGCGGCGCCAGCTCGGCCGCCACCGCCTTGTCGAGCTTCGCGGCGCCCTTGCGCCGTGCCGCCGCCTGCGCCTCGGCCGCCGCGACGTAGGCCGCCCGCGCGGTCTTCGCTTCGCCGGCCAGCCGCTTCAGGCCGGCCTCGCCGTCGTCGAGCGCCGACAGCTGGCCGCGAAAGCGTTCGGCGAGGGCGGCGAGGTCGCCAACCGCGACGCCGTGCTTGCGTGCCGCGGCGCGCAGCGCGAACAGCCGCTCCTCGATCCTGTCGAGCTTCTTGGGGTCGAACTCCAGCGAGTCGCGCGCCTGCTCGAGCTGGGCCTGCGCCTCGGTCGCCTCGCTGAGCGCGCGGTCGAGCGCGGCCAGCGCGACGTCGAGCCGGCCCGCCGCCTTGTCCGCGGTGCGCTCGATCAGCCGGTGGGCGCCGCGCAGCGCGCCCAGCGCGCCGCGACCGTGCTCCAGTTCCGACAGCGCCTGCGCCACCGCCTCGCCGATCGCGCTGCCGGCGCGCAGCAGCTGGCGCTCCTCGGCCAGCTTGTCCTCGTCGTCGGGCCGCGGCGCCAGCGCCTCCAGTTCCTTGACGGCGTGGCGCAGGAAGTCCTCGTCGCGGCGCGCCGCCGCCGCGGCCTCTGCCGCCTCGGCATGCGCCCGCTCGGCCGCGCGCCACGCGGCCCACGACGCGCGCACGGCGGCAGCCTGCTTCTCGAGGCCGGCGAAGGCGTCGAGCGAGTCGCGGTGGGTCGAGGCGTCGAGCAGGCCGTGCTGCTCCATCTGGCCCTGGATCTCGACCAGCGTCTCGCCCAGCCGGCGCAACAGCGCCACCGAGGCCGGCTGGTCGTTGACGAAGGCGCGGCCGCGGCCGTCGGCGGCGATCACCCGGCGCAGCGTCAGCACGTCCTCGTCGTCCATGCCCTGCTCGGCCAGCACCAACCGCGCGGCGTGCGGCCGCGGCAGGTCGAACGAGGCGGCGACCGAGGCCTGCGCCGCGCCGCGCCGCACCGTGCCGGAGTCGGCGCGGTGACCCAGCGCGAGGCCGAGCGCGTCGATCAGGATGGATTTGCCGGCGCCGGTCTCGCCGGTCAGGGCGCCGAGACCCTTCTTGCCGGAGCGCACGAAGTCGAGGTCGAGCTTCTCGATCAGCACGAAGTCGCGGATCGATAGCGAGACCAGCATCGGCGGCTCAGAACAGGCCGAAGAACCAGCGCCGCGTCTCGTCGGGCGGCCGTTCGCCTTCGCCGGTCATCAGGAAGTAGCTGTCCTGGTACCACTCGCTGCCCGGGAAGTTGTAGCCGAGCACCGCCGCGGTCTCCTTGGCTTCCTGCTTCACGCCGAGCGACAGGTAGCTCTCGACCAGCCGGTGCAGCGCCTCGGGGACGTGCGTCGTCGTCTGGTAGCGCTCGATCACCACGCGGTAGCGGTTGATCGCGCCGACATACTGCTGGTTGGACTGGTAGTAGCGGCCGATCGCCATCTCCTTGCCGGCGAGATGGTCGATCGCCAGCTCGACCTTGAGGCGCGCGTCGCGGGCATAGGGCGATTCGGGGAAGCGCTTCACCACCTCGGCCAGCGCCTCGAGCGCCTGCTGCGTCATGCGCTGGTCGCGGCCGACGTCGGAGATCTGCTCGTAGTAGCAGAGCGCCTTCAGGTAGTAGGCGTAGGGGATGTCGCGGTGGCCCGGGTGCAGCTGGATGAAGCGGTCGAGCGCCACGATGGCGTCGTCGTACTTGTTCGACTGGTAGTAGGCGAAGGCCGCCATGATCTGCGCCTTGGTCGCCCACACCGAGTAGGGATGCTGGCGGTCGACTTCCTCGAAGCCCTTGGCGGCGGCCTTGTAGTTCATCGCGCCGAGATCATCGAGGGCGCGGTTGTACAGTACCTCGACCGGCTGCTCGACGTAGTTGGCATTGTCGTCGTCCGAACCGCAGCCGGCGAGAACGAGGGACGCCGCCACGATCAGCGCGCATCCCGCGGCCGAGCCGCGAATCCAGGAAAAGACGACGTTCATACCCAAGCGTGAGCCCCTTTGAACCGGCGCGGTTATATCATGTCGCGCCAGAAAAAAGAGGGGCCGCGCGGGCCCCTCCAGTGTGATGCGTGAAGAACTTGCAGGCCCGCGTCTAGTTCGCCTGACGGCGCAGGAACGCGGGGATCTGCAGGTCGTCGTCCTCGCGGGCCGGCTTGGCCCGCTCGGTGACATCGAGATTGATCGAGGCCTGGGCCGGGGCCGGGCGCGGAGCGGCCTTGGGGGCCACCGACACGACGTTTTCCGGCGCCGGGCGCGGGGCCGGCGGCTCGGCCGGCGCCGCGGCGGCGGCCGGCTTCTGCGACGCGAACGCACCGGTGATGCGCTGGAACAGGTTCGGCGCGCGCTCGCCACCGGCCGCGGGGCGGGCCATCGGGCGGGCGGCGGGAGCGGTCTCGGCGCGGACCGCCGGGCGGGCCGGGCGGCTGACGCGCCAGTCGTTCTCGTCGACCAGCGGACGCTGCGGCGCGGCCGGCGCGGGAGCCGGCGCGGCGGCGACCGGGGCCGGCGCGGGCGCCGGAGCGACCACCGGGGCCGGCGCGAGGACCGGGGCCGGCGGCGCGACGGCCATCGGGGCCTCGACCGGGGCCGGCGCGGGAGCCGGCATCTCGGCGACCATCGGCTCGGCGACCGGCGGCATCGCCGGGGCCATGACGGGCGCCGGCGGCGCGACCGGGGCCGGCGCGACCATCGGCGCGGCGGCGACCGGCGCCATGACCGGCGGGGCGACCGGGGCCGGCGGCGCCATCGGCGCGACCGGGGCCTGCGGCGCGGCCGCGGCGGCCGGGATCGCGACACGGCCGACCGGCGGCGGCGCGGTGCGGCTGAGCGCCGGCTGGCCGGTCTGCGCCGGGCGGTTCATGTCGAGCGACATATAGCGCGGCTCCGGCATCTGCGAGGCCATCGCGGCGATGCCGGTGGCGACCACCGAGACGCGCATCCGGCCCTGCATGTTGGCGTCGAAGGTCGAGCCGAAGATGATGTTGGCGTCGCCGTCGACTTCCTCGCGGATGCGGTTGGCCGCCTCGTCGACCTCGTGCAGGGTCATGTCGAGGCCGCCGGTGATGTTGATCAGGACGCCGCGGGCGCCCTTCATCGAGTGGTCTTCCAGCAGCGGGTTGGAGATCGCCGACTCGGCGGCGACGCGGGCGCGGTCCTGGCCCTCGGCCTCGCCGGTGCCCATCATCGCCTTGCCCATCTCGCTCATCACCGTGCGGATGTCGGCGAAGTCGAGGTTGATGAGGCCCGGCATGACCATCAGGTCGGTGACGCCGCGCACGCCCATGTGCAGCACGTCGTCGGCCATCTTGAAGGCGTCCGCGAAGGTCGTCTTCTCGTTGGCGATCTTGAACAGGTTCTGGTTCGGGATGACGATCAGGGTGTCGACCACCTTCTCGAGCTCGGTGATGCCCTGCTCCGCCGACTGCATGCGGCGGCGGCCCTCGAAGTGGAACGGCTTGGTGACGACGCCGATCGTCAGGATGCCCTGCTCGCGCGCCGCGGCGGCGATGACGGGCGCCGCACCGGTCCCGGTGCCGCCGCCCATGCCGGCCGTGACGAACACCATGTTGGCGCCGTCGAGCAGCTGCAGGATCTCCGGCAGTGCTTCCTCGGCGGCCTGGCGGCCGACCTCAGGACGCGCCCCGGCGCCGAGGCCCTGGGTGATCGTGATGCCGAGCTGGACGCGGCGGTCGGCGAGCGACTGGCCGAGCGCCTGCGCGTCGGTATTCGCGACGATGAACTCCACGCCTTCGAGCGCGGAGCTGATCATGTTGTTGACGGCGTTTCCACCCGCGCCACCGACGCCGATGACGGTGATACGCGGCTTAATCTCGGACTCCTTTTGAGGGAGGCTGAGGTTGATGGTCATTCGGCTTTCTCCACGCAAACGAGGGGTAATCTGCCCGGAGTAGCGGCGTGGACCCATTTTCGTGCCGGACCCTTCACCGCCACCGGCTTATTCTTCTTTTCTTGTCTATAGCCTGTGGGGATTGCCCATCCCCGCACTACATATTGCCTAAAAGTTCTCCCGAATCCAACTGCCGATCCGACCGATGCGACTCGACGGCGTTTCCGCGGGCGCCTGCTGGGCCTGTCCGGCGGCGTGGTTGTGGAGCGCGAAGGACAACAATCCGGCGGCGGCGGAAAATGCAGGCCCGCCTGTGGAATCCGCGAGTCCGGCGAGGCGCAGCGGCCCGCCCGTCCTCACCTTCTTGTTGAGGATCGACGCGGCAACCTCGGGAACGCCATCCAATTGGCAGCCGCCACCGACCAGGACGGCCCGTCCGCCGGCCAACTTATCCACACCGGAGGCCTCGAGCCGGCTGCGCACCAGCTCGAACGTCTCCTCGATTCGCGGCCGGATGATGCCGACCAAGATCGAGCGCGGGATGTGGTTGGGCCGGGTGCGGTCCTCCTCGCCGATCAGCGGCACGTCGATGATGTCGTACTCGTCGTTCGGCTTGGCGACGGCGCGGCCGATCTGGGTCTTCATCCGCTCGGCGTGGGCGAGCGGCGTCGACAGGCCGCGCGCGATGTCGCGGGTCACGTGCTCGCCGCCGACCGGGATCGAATCGACGTGCACGAGGTGGCCCTCGTAGAACACCGCGATCGAGGTCGTGCCGCCGCCCATGTCGATCAGGGTGACGCCGAGGTCGCGCTCGTCGGAGACCAGCGAGCTCAGCCCCGAGGCGTGCGCCGCGACGACGCGGTCGGCGATCTCGAGGTGGGCGCGGCGCACGCAGACCTGCAGGTTGCGCATCGCGCTCGAGGCAGCCGTGACGAGGTGGACCTCGACGCCCAGCCGCTCGCCGAACATGCCGCGCGCGTCGCGCACCGGCGTGCCGTCGACCGAGAAGCCGATCGCCTCGGAGTGGATGATGTCGCGGTCGGCCGTCTCGGCCGGCAGGTGGATGTGCTGGGTGACCCGCCGCACGTCGCGCTCGCCGATCTCGTGGTGGCCGATACCGACCTCGAGGCTCTGGTTGTGCGAGGCCGCCGAGCCGCCGCTGACGCCCACGATGACCTCGCGGACATGCTCGCCGCACATCTCTTCCGCCGTCGATACCGCCGAGGAGATGGCGCGGGTCGCCGCCTCCATGTCGACGATGTTGCCCGAGCGCATGCCCTGCGCCGGCTGGTGGCCGATGCCGACCACCCGCAGGCCCTGTCCGTCGACCCGGGCCACGAAGCAGACGACCTTGCTGGTGCCGATGTCGAGCGCCGCGATCACGCCGTTTCTTGTCTTTGCCACGATCTCCCCCGTACTCGATTACACGTGGAACTAGGCCGGACCGGACGGGCCATCGCCCGTCCGCTTCCGGAGATAGAGCTTGTCCGGCAGCCTGAGGTCGACGACGCCGAACTCGCGCGACAGCAGGCGGTGACGCTGGTCGAGCTTGGCCAGCTGCTGGAGCGCGGCGATCGCGTCCTCCTCGGGCAGCCAGATCTCGACACCGTTGTTCAGGACCAGGTTCCAGCGCCGCTGGCCGACCCACACGGCGGCGCGCAGCTGGCGCGCGACCTCGGGCTCGTAGGCCAGCAGCAGCAGGAGTTCGCCGACGTGCTCGGGCGCACCGGGGCCGCCGAGCAGCAGGAGCTTGTCGGCGCCCGGCGGCATGCGGCTGGCGCGCACCGTGCGGCCGTCGCGGTCGATCAGCGTGTACTCGTCACCGTTCTGCCAGATCGCCACGGCGCGGCGCTCGACCATCGTGACGTAGAGCGTGTCGGGCAGGCGGCGCTCGACGGTGGCGCTGGCCACCCAGTCGATCGCCTCGAGCCGCTGGCGCGACGCCTGCAGGTCGATGCCGAGCAGCGAGTCGCCTGCCTTCACGTTAAGCGCCTCGAGGATGGCGCTGCGCTCGACGTACTCGCGGCCCTCGACCGTGACGTCGACCAGCTTGAACGGCGTGACGGCGCCGACGATGGCATGGCCGACCTGGTCGAGCCGGTTGCGCGCCTCGACCAGCCAGCCCTCGTGCCACGCCCACCAGCCGCCGGCGCCACCGGTCCCGAGCAGCAGCACCAGGCCGCCGAGCAGCAGCGGCTGGCGCCAGAACGGCTTGCCGATCTTCTTGATCGGCGCGCGCGAGCGCTTCTTGCGACGGTCGTAGTCGCGGCGGCGCGGCGGCGCGGGCCGCTCGTTCTCGGTGCGGGGCGCGGCGCCGCTCATTCCGGGCGCCTCGCGTTGTCGATCATCCAGGTCATCAGCTGCGACCAGCCGATGCCCGCCCACCTGGCCTGCTCGGGCGCCAGCGACAGCGGCGTCATGCCGGGCTGGGTGTTGGTCTCGAGCACGACCAGGCCCTCGGTGCCGGGCCGCGTGTCGTCCCAGCGGAAGTCGGTGCGCGACAGGCCGTTGCAGCCCAGCGCCTCGTGCGCCGTCAGCGCCCACTCCTTGGCGAGGTCGTAGACGTCCTGCGGGATCTGCGCCGGCACGACGTGCTCGGTGATGCCGTCGGTGTACTTGGCCTCGTAGTCGTAAAACTTGGTGCGCGGGATCAGCTCGGTCACCGCGAGCGGCCGGTCGCCCATCACCGCGACGGTCAGCTCGTGGCCCGGCACGAACTTCTCGACCAGCACGCGCTGGCCGAACTTCGCCTCCTCGAACTCGACGGCGGCGAGGTTGTCGCCCTCGCGCACGACGTAGACGCCGACGCTCGAGCCCTGGTCGATCGGCTTGATGACGTAGGGCCGGGCCATCGGGTCGCCCAGCGCCAGCGTGCGGCGCTCGATCACGCGGCCCTCGGCGACGCGCAGGCCGAGCGAGCCGAAGACGTGGCGGGCCATCGGCTTGTCCATGGCCAGCGCCGAGGCGAGCACGCCGGAGTGGGTGTACGGGATCGCCAGCACCTCGAGCACGCCCTGGAGGCAGCCGTCCTCGCCGTACTTGCCGTGCAGCGCGTTGAACACGACGTCGGGACCGCCGCCGCCGACCGGGCGCAGGAAGTCGACCAGCGCGCGCAGGTCGCGCGTGACGTCGTACTCCAGCACCTCGTGGCCGCCCTCGCGCAGGCCCTCGGCGCAGGCCTTGCCGCTGACCAGCGAGACCTCGCGTTCGGGCGACCAGCCGCCCATCAGCACCGCGACCTTGCGACTCATTTCGGTACTCCGAGACGGCGGATCTCCCACTGGAGCGACACGCCGCTCTGCTCCAGCACGCGCCGGCGCACTTCCTCGCCCAGCGCCTCGATGTCGGCGGCCGAGGCGCCGCCGAGGTTGATCAGGAAGTTGCAATGCTTGTCCGACACCTGGGCCTGGCCGATGCGCAGGCCGCGGCAGCCGGCCTTGTCGATCAGTTCCCACGCCTTGTGGCCGTCCGGGTTCATGAAGGTCGAGCCGCCGGTGCGGCTGCGCGGCTGCGACTCGGTGCGCGCCGCGTCGATCTCGGCGATGCGGCGGCCGATCTCCGCGGCATCGCCGGGCCGCGCCGCGAGGCGGGCGCGGGTGAAGATCCAGTCGGCCGGCGCGTCGGAATGCCGGTAGCGGAAGCCGAGCTTCTCGGGGCCGACGCGGTGCAGGCGGCCGGCGCGGTCGACCGCCTCGGCCCACACCAGGACCTGCGCGAGCTCGCCGCCGTAGGCGCCGGCGTTCATCGCCAGCGCGCCGCCGATCGTGCCCGGGATGCCGCTCAGGAACTCGAGGCCGGCCAGCGCATGGTCGCGCGCGGTGAGCGCGACGTTGAGGTCGGGCGCGCCGGCGCCGGACACCACGTCGTGGCCCTCGACGCCGATCGTCGTGAAGCCGCGCAGCAGGCGAACGACGACGCCGCGGATGCCGCCGTCGCGCACCAGCAGGTTGGAACCGACGCCCAGCACGGTGACCGGCACGTCGGCCGGGACGCCGGCCAGGAAGGTGGCGAGATCCTCGATGTCGGCCGGCCGGAACAGCGCCTCGGCCGGTCCGCCGGTCGCGAACCAGGTCTGCGGCCCGAGCGGCGCGTCGGCGGTCAGCCGCCCGCGCGGCTTCGGCAGCCGGTCGACCAGGTGCGAGGATTTCGCCAGTGCCATCATGCCCGGGCCATCATGCCGCCGTGCCGCCGCCGTGCGGATCGTTGGCGATGGCGCGCGGCACGGCATGCTCGGCGGCCATCTGCTGGATCTGGCCGGGCAGCGCGTGCGCCCAGGCCGTGATGTTGCCGGCGCCGAGGCAGACCACGACGTCGCCGGGCCGCGCGATCTGCCAGACCAGGCCGGGCAGGTCGCCGGGGCCGCCCAGCGCGGTGACGTCGCGGTGGCCGGCCTTGCGCACCAGGTTGACCAGCATGTCGCGGTTGACGCCCTCGATCGGCGACTCGCCGGCGGCGTAGACGTCGGCCACGATCACCGTGTCGGCGTCACCGAAGCAGGTCGCGAACTCGGCCTTGAGCGAGGCCAGCCGCGAGTAGCGGTGCGGCTGCATGACGGCGATGACGCGGCCCGAGCCGCCGTAGGCCTGCCGGGCGGCGCGCAGCACGGCGGCGATCTCGACCGGGTGGTGGCCGTAGTCGTCGATCACCGTGATGCCGTGCGCCTCGCCGGTCTTGGTGAAGCGGCGCTTGACGCCCGAGAAGCCGGCCAGCGCGCGGCGGATGGTCTCGTCGGGCAGGCCCATCTCCTGCGCCACCGCGATCGCGGCCAGCGCGTTCTGCACGTTGTGCTGGCCGAACATCGGCAGGCGCAGGCCCTCGATCACGCGGCTCTCGTTGGTCGTGCGGCTCTCGATCATGACGTCGAAGTCGGCGCCGTTGCGGTCGAGCTTGAGGTTGATGGCGCGCACGTCGGCGGTACCGCCCAGCCCGTAGGTGACGATGCGGCGATCGGCGATGCGCGGGATCAGCGCCTGCACCTCGGGGTGATCGGTGCACAGCACGGCGAAGCCGTAGAACGGGATGTTCTCGACGAAGCGCACGAAGGCCTCGCGCAGCGCGTCGAAGGTGCCGTAGTGGTCGAGGTGCTCGGGATCGACGTTGGTCACCACGGCGATGGTCGCCGGCAGGCGCAGGAACGAGCCGTCCGACTCGTCGGACTCGACCACCATCCAGTCGCCGCCGCCCAGCCGGGCGTTGGTGCCGTAGGCGTTGATGATGCCGCCGTTGATCACCGTCGGGTCGAGCTCGCCGGCGTCGAGCATGGCGGCGACCATCGAGGTGGTGGTGGTCTTGCCGTGCGTGCCGCCGATCGCGATCGACCACTTGAGCCGCATCAGCTCGCCCAGCATCTCGGCGCGGCGGACCACCGGCAGCAGGCGGGCGCGCGCCGCCAGCACTTCCGGGTTGTCCTTCTTGACCGCGCTCGACACCACGACGACCTGGGCATGGGCGATGTTGTCGGCGCGGTGGCCGATCGCCACCTTGATGCCGATCTCGCCCAGCCGGCGGGTGTTGGCGCTCTCGGCGATGTCGCTGCCCTGCACCTTGTAGCCGAGGTTGTGCAGCACCTCGGCGATGCCGGACATGCCGATGCCGCCGATGCCCACGAAATGAATCAGCCCGATATCGAGCGGCATGGCCCTCATGCGGCGTCTCCTGTCAGTTCCCCCACCAGGTCGGCCAGGCGCGCGGCGGCGTCGGGCCGGCCGGCCGCGTGCGCGGCGCCGGCCATTCCAGCGAGGATTTCGGGTTGCGCGAACAGCCGCTCGAACTGGCGGGCCAGCGCGGCGGCGGTGAACTCGGCGTGCGGGATCACGATGCAGCCGCCCTGCGCCTCGAAGGCGCGGGCATTGGCGGTCTGGTGATCGTCGGCGGCGTAGGGATAGGGCACGAGGATCGACGGCCGGCCGATCGTCGCCAGCTCGGCCACCGTCGAGGCGCCGGCGCGGCCGACCACGAGGTGGGCGGCGGCGAGGCGCTGCGGCAGGTCGGCGAAGAACGGCGCCAGCTCGACCACGATGCCGCCGCGCGCGTAGCGCTGACGGACCTGGTCGAAATCCTCGGGCCGGCACTGCTGCACGATGCGCAGGCGGGTCCGCAGCTCCTTGGGCAGCGACAGCACCGCCTCGGGCACGACCTGGCCGAACGAGGCGGCGCCCTGGCTGCCGCCGAACACCACGAGGTCGATGACGCGGCCCGGGCCGGGCGGCCGGTAGGCGAGCGAGCGCAGCGCCCTCACCTGCTCGCGCACCGGGTTACCGACGAGGTGGGCGCGGCTGTCGCCCGGCTCGACGTGGCGGGTACGCTCGAACGAGGTGGCGATGCGCGAGGCGCCGGCCAGCGCCATGCGGTTGGCCTTGCCGAGCACGGCGTTCTGCTCGTGCAGCATCGCCGGCAGGCGGCGCAGGCGGGCGGCGATCAGGGTCGGCACCGAGGCATAGCCGCCGAAGCCGACGACCGCCGACGGCGCGATGCGGCCGAGCACGCGCCAGGCGTCGAACAGGCCGAGCCCGAGCGACAGCATCGCGAGCAGGCGGCGCGGCAGCGAGCCGCTCGGGCTGGCCGAGTGGATGTAGTGGATCGGCCGGCGCGCCAGCGCGCCCTGCCACTGCTTGCCGCGCTGGTCGGTCACCAGCGCGAACGGCACGCCCCGCGCCTCGAGCTCGCCGGCCAGCGCCTCGGCCGGGAACACGTGCCCGCCGGTGCCGCCGGTTGCCAGGACCACGGGGCCGAGCGTCATCACACCGCCTCCCGCAGGCCGGCGTGCTCGCGCGTCAGCGACAGCAGCATGCCGACGCAGATCGCCATCGCCAGCGCCGACGAGCCGCCGTACGAGATGAACGGCAGGGTCATGCCCTTGGCCGGGATCAGCTGGATGGTCGAGGCCATGTTGATCGCCGCCTGCAGGCCGAACTGGACCGACAGGCCGGTCGCGGCCAGCGTGATGAACAGGCTGGTCTCCTTCGAGGCGCGCGACATCGAGCGCAGCGTCACGAAGGCGAACAGGCCAAGGATCATCAGGCAGACGATCAGGCCGAACTCCTCGCCGGCCACCGCCATCACGAAGTCGGTGTGCGCGTCCGGCAGCTGCGCCTTGACCGTGCCCTCGCCCGGGCCGCGGCCGAACAGCGAGCCGTTCATGAAGGCCTCGAGCGAGGTGTTGACCTGGTAGTTGTCGCCCGACGACGGGTCGAGGAAGCGGTCGAAGCGACTGCGCACGTGGCTGAAGGTGAAGTAGGCGCCGACCAGCGCCACCGCGCCGCCGATCGCGCAGAAGGCGGCCAGCCACATCGGCAGGCCGACCACGAACAGCTGCGCCGCCCACACCGCGGCGACGACCACGCTCATGCCGAGGTCGGGCTGCAGGATCAGCAGCGCCAGCACGCCGCCGACCAGCAGGGTCGACAGCATGTAGCCGGGCGCCCGCCGCTCGGCGCGGCTCTGGGCCAGCAGCCAGGCCGAGATCACGGCGAGGCTGGGCTTCACGAACTCGGAGGGCTGGACGCTCGACAGTCCGGGCACCGAGATCCAGCGCCGCGCGCCCTTGATCTCGATGCCGATCACGAAGGTCGCGGCCAGCAGCAGCACGCTGCCGCCGAACACGATCAGCGCGAGGCGTCGGATGTGACGCGGCGAGGCCAGCGAGATGCCGAGCATCACGGTGAGCGCGAGCGGCAGGAAGAGAAACTGGCGCTTGGCGAACAGGAAGGAGTCGGCGCCGATGCGCTCGGCGGCCGGCGGCGAGGCGGCCAGCGTCAGCATCACGCCGAACGCCATGATGGCGAGGATCGCGCCGAGCGACCAACGGTCGACGGTCCACCACCACTGGCCGATCACGCTTCGGTCGTCGCGCGGAACCTGGATCACGCAGCCCTCCCCAACACCTGGGCACCCGGCAGCGCCCGCGCCATGGCGCGGAACGCATCACCGCGATGCTCGTAGCTCTTCCACTGGTCCCACGAGGCGCAGGCCGGCGACAGCAGGACCACCGCCTCGCCCGCTTCCTGGCGCTGGGCCATCGCGTGTGCCGCGTCGAGTGCCTTCTGCAGGTCGCCGCAGCGGCTGTAGGGCAGCCGGCCCTCGAGCTGGCCGGCGAACAGCTCGGTCGCCTCGCCGATCAGGAAGGCGTGGCGGATGCGGTCGAACCACGGCGCGAGCGGCGCCACGCCGCCCTCCTTCGCCTGGCCGCCGAGGATCCAGTAGATGCCGCGGTACGACGACAGCGCGCGCGCCGTGGCGTCGGCATTGGTCGCCTTGCTGTCGTTGACGTAGACGACGCGGCCGACCGCGGCGACCCGCTCCTGGCGGTGCGGCAGGCCGGGATAGGACTTCAGCCCGGCGACGATGCGCTCGCGCGGCACGTCGAGCCAGCGGCAGGCCGCCCAGGCGCAGGCGGCGTTCTGGGCGTTGTGGTCGCCCGGCAGGGTCGGCACGTCGGAGAAGTCGACGGTGTAGCCGTCGGCATCGACCAGCTGGCCGGCGCGGTACGACACGCCGCCGGCGACCGGCGTCTCGCGCTGCAGCGGGATCGCCACGATGCCGGGACGCGCCGCGACCTTGTCGAACGCGGCGCGCGACGGCGCGTCGTCGATGCCGACGATGGCGCAGTCGCCGGCGCGCTGGCGGGCGAAGATGTTCTCCTTGGCCGCGACGTAGCCCGCGAGGTCGCCGTGGCGGTCGATATGGTCGGGCGTGATGTTCAGCCAGATCGCGACGTGGGCGCGGAAGGTCTGCAGCAGCTCGAGCTGGTAGGACGACAGTTCCAGCACGTAGAGGCCGCCCGGCCCGAGCGGCGCGAGGTCGAGCACGCCGCGGCCGATGTTGCCGCCGACCTCGCAGCGCACGCCGGCCTGCTCGAGGACGTGGCCGATCAGCGCCGTGGTGGTCGACTTGCCGTTGGTGCCGGTGATCGCCACGAAGCGCGCCTCGGGCTGGGCCCGGGCCAGCAGCTCGACGTCGCTGATGATCGGCTTGCCGGCGGCGCGCGCCGCGGCGGCGACCGGGTGCGGCTTCGGGAAGGTGCTCGGGATGCCCGGGCTGATCACCAGCGCGGTGACGCCGGACCAGTCGACGGTCGCCGGGTCGGCGACCCGGGCACCGGCCTGCTGCGCCGCCTCGCGCGAGGCGGCGTTGTCGTCCCAGGCGACGCAGTCGATCCCGGCCGCCACGAGGGCGCGCACGGTCGCCAGGCCGGAGCGCGCGAGCCCCAGCACGACGAACGACGAACCCTTCAGGACGGCGAGATCGATCATGCGCTCACCGCAGCTTCAGCGTCGCGAGGCCGGCCATCGCGAGGATGGCGGCGATGATCCAGAAGCGGAACACGATGGTCGGCTCGGCCCAGCCCTTCTGCTCGAAGTGGTGGTGCAGCGGCGCCATGCGGAAGACCCGGCGGCCGGTCCACTTGTAGGACAGCACCTGCACGATCACCGACACCGTCTCCAGCACGAACAGGCCGCCGACGATCGCCAGCACGATCTCGTGCTTGGTGACGACCGCCACCGCGCCCAGCGCGCCGCCGATCGCCAGCGAGCCGGTGTCGCCCATGAACACCATGGCGGGCGGCGCGTTGAACCACAGGAAGCCCAGCCCGGCGCCGATCAGCGCCGCCATGAAGACCGCCAGCTCGCCGGCACGCGGCACGTGGTGGAGGTAGAGGTAGTTGGTCAGGATCGAGTTGCCGACGACGTAGGCGATGAAGCCGAACACCGCCGAGGCCATGATCACCGGGCCGATCGCCAGCCCGTCCAGCCCGTCGGTCAGGTTCACCGCGTTCGAGGCGCCGACCATCACCAGCGTGCCGAACGCCAGGAAGCCGATCACGCCGAGCGGCACCAGCGCGTCCTTGAGGAACGGCACCGCCAGGGTGAAGCGCAGCGACGGCGGCGAGGCGACGGCGATGAACCAGGTGGCGACGGCGGCGCACAGGATCGACAGCACCAGCTTGATCTTGCCCGGCACGCCCTTGGGATTCTTCTTGGTGACCTTGAGGAAGTCGTCCCAGAAGCCGACCGCGCCGAACGCCAGCGTGATGCCGAGCACGATCCAGACATAGCGGTTGGTGAGGTCGGCCCACAGCAGCGTCGCCACCGTCGTGGTGATCAGGATCAGCAGGCCGCCCATGGTCGGCGTGCCCTTCTTCGACAGGTGGCTCTGCGGGCCGTCGTCGCGGATCGGCTGGCCCTTGCCCTGCTTGCTGCGCAGCCAGCGGATCAGCCCGCCGCCGATCAGGAAGCTCAGCACGAGCGCCGTCAGGAAGGCGGCGATCGAGCGGAAGGTCAGGTAGCGGAACAGGTTGAGGGGACCGAACAGGTCCGCCATCGGGTAGAGGAAATTGTAGAACATCCTAGCGTCCCGCCCCGCCGCCGCTGGCCGCCACGATGGCGTCCACGACGATCTTCATTCTTGATCCCAGCGAACCCTTCACCGCCACGACGTCACCGGCCCGCAGCGCCGCCGCGACCTCGGGCGCCAGCGCCGCCGAGTCCGCGCGGTGCACGCCGCGCTGCGCCGGGGCGAGCTTCGCCCACAGCGCCTGCATGTGCGGCCCGCACAGGAACACCCGGTCGGCGCCGCTGGCCGCCACCGCGTCGGCGAGGCCGGCGTGGTAGTCGTCCGCGCCGTCGCCCAGCTCGCGCATGTCGCCCAGCGCCAGCAGGCGCCGCCCGCCCGGCGCCGGCGCGGTGCGCGCCAGCACGGCCAGCATGGCCCGCACCGACACGGGGTTGGCGTTGTAGCTCTCGTCGAGCAGCTCGACCGTGCCCGCGCCGAACGCCAGCCGCCGCCGCGCGCCGCGGCCTGGCGAGGCCGACACGCCGGCCAGCGCCGCCGCCGCCGCCGTCACGTCGGCGCCCAGCGCCTCGACCACCGCCAGCGCGCCGATGCTGTTCAACACCCAGTGCTCGCCCGCGGCGCCCAGCCGATACTCGATCCGGCGGCCATTGATCAACGCGACAACGTCGCTGCCGGTATCGTGCAGGGTGCGAGAGACAAGCCGCGCGTCGGCCGCCTCGGTCTGCCCGAAGGTGACGTGGCGGGTCACGCCGAAGCGCGTCGCGTGCGCCGCCAGGCGCTCGAAATGCCGGTTGTCGCGCGGCAGCACCGCGACCGCGCCGTCGGCCATGCCGGCGAACAGGCAGGCCTTCTCGTCGGCGATCGCCTCCTCCGAGCCCATGTGGCCGATATGGACCGGGCCGACGTTGGTCACGATGCCGACATGGGCCGCGACCTGGCGGGCCAGCGGCTCGATCTCGCCGGGATGGTTCATGCCGATCTCGAACACGCCGTAGCGCGCCTCGCGCGGCAGCCGGGCGAGGCTGATCGGCACGCCGACATGGTTGTTGAACGAGGCGGTGCTGGCCGAGGTCGCCGCCTGCGCCGACAGCATGGCGCGCAGCGCGTCCTTGGTGCTGGTCTTGCCGACCGAGCCGGTCACCGAGGCGATGCGCGCGGGGCTGCGCCGGCGCGCCGCCTGGCCGAGATCGACCAGCGCCTTCAGCGTGTCGGGCACGCGGATCAGCGTGCCGCCGGCGGCCTCGACGTCGCGCGAGACCACCGCTGCGGCGGCGCCGCGGGCCAGCGCGTCGGCGACGAAGCGATGGCCGTCGGTGCTCTCGCCCGACAGCGCGAAGAACAGGTCGCCCGGCCCGACGGCGCGGCTGTCGAAGGTGACGCCGGTCGCGGCGAGGCCATCGGGCACGCGGGCGGCCAGCGCGGTCGAGATCTCGGTCGCGGTCCACAGCGCGCTCACGACACCGCCTCCGCGTACTCGCGCGCCACTGCGGCGTCGTCGAACGGGTGGGTCACGCCGGCGATCGTCTGGCCGGTCTCGTGGCCCTTGCCGGCGATCAGCAGCAGGTCGTCCGGACCGGCAAGCGCCGCCATGCCCTGCTCGATGGCGGCGTGGCGGCCGTCGGCGATCTCGATCCAGTTGCGCCGGTCGGCCGGGATGCCGCGCACGATCTCGGCGCGGATCGCCGCCGGCACCTCGCTGCGCGGGTTGTCGTCGGTGACCAGGGTGAGGTCGGCGAGACGCGTCGCGATCTCGCCCATCACCGGCCGCTTGCCGCGGTCGCGGTCGCCACCACAGCCGAACACCACGACCAGCTTGCCGCGCGCGAACGGCCGCAGCGTCGCCAGCACGGTCTCCAGCGCCTCGGGCTTGTGGGCGTAGTCGACGTAGACGCTGGCGCCGGTGCGATGGCGCGCCACCAGCTGCAGCCGGCCGGGCGCTCCGCTGACGCTCGCCAGCGCCGCGACGGCGCGCGCCGGGTCGCTGCCGGTCGCCACGGCGAGGCCGAGCGCGGCCAGGGCGTTGGCGGCCTGGAAGCCGCCGACCAGAGGCAGCTCGACCTCGTGGCGGCTGCCCAGCAGCTCGATCGCGAGGTGCTGGCCGCCGGCGGTCGGCGTGTCCGACACCAGCCGGACCTCGCGGCCGCGCGTGCCGTAGGTCCAGCAGCGGATGCCGCGCGCCGCGCAGATCGTCGCCAGCGCCGCGGCGCGGTCGCTGTCGCCGTTGATCACGGCCGTCCCGCTCGCCGGCAACAGCGCGTCGAACAGGCGCGCCTTGGCCGCGAAGTAGGCGTCCATCGTCGGGTGGTAGTCGAGGTGCTCGTGCGTCAGGTTGGTGAAGCCGGCGGCCGACAGGCGCAGCCCGTCGAGCCGGTGCTGGTCGAGGCCGTGGCTCGACGCCTCGATGGCGAGATGGGTCACGCCCTCGCGCGCCAGCGTTGCGAGGTCCTCGTGCAGGCGCACCGGGTCGGGCGTGGTCAGTCCGGCCTCGCGCGCCAGGCCGGGCGAGAAGATGCCCAGCGTGCCGACGCTCGCCGCGCCGTAGCCCAGCGTGCTCCAGACGTGGCGCAGGAAGTGGACGGTCGACGACTTGCCGTTGGTGCCGGTCACCGCCGCGATGGTCGCCGGCTGCAGGCCGGCGAAGGCGGCGGCCATCAGGGCGATGCGGCGGCGCGGGTTGTCGTCGCGCAGCACGACGATCGAGGGATCGAGCGGCGGCAGCGCGGCATCGCGGCCGGCCAGCACGGCGACCGCGCCGCGGCGCACCGCGTCGGCGACGAAGGCGGCGCCGTCCTGCCGGTTGCCGGCCAGCGCCGCGAACAGGAAGCCGGGACGGACCTGGCGCGAGTCGAGGCTCAATCCCGCCAGAACGGGATCGCGTTCCCCGCTTCCGCCTGGAGCGGAGCGAAGATCGCCCGCGGGGCCGGAGGGGGACGCCGTGGTCCGCATGAGCTCACTCAGACGCAAGGCGACGCGCGCCGAGCGGGGGCGCCGACGCAGACTGGTTCGGGGCGGGCCGCACGGGCAGCGCCTTGCGCGGCTCGTGGTTGCCGCGGTGGCGGGCGCTGGGCGACACCAGCTGCGGCGGCGGCATCGGCGCGGGCACCGGGGTCGAGGCGATCTCGATCGGCGGCAGGCCCTGCTTCATGTCGCCCGGCAGGATGCCGTAGAGCGACACGATGCCCTCGGCGATCACCTTGAAGGACGGCGCGGCGACCCAGCCGGCGGTGGCGTAGCCGTGGGTTTCCTTGGTGCCCTTGGGCTCGTCGATCGAGACCAGGATCACGAACTTCGGGTCGTTCATCGGGAAGCCGCCGACGAACGAGCTGATCAGCGCCTTCTGGCGATAGCCGCCGCGCGACGGCTTCTCCGCCGTGCCGGTCTTGCCGCCGACCTCGTAGCCCGGCACGTCGGCCGACTTGCCGGTGCCGACCGACACCACCAGCCGCAGCATGTCGCGCATCTGGGCAGCCAAGAAACCCGGTGCCGTTTCTCGCGGCGCCAAGCTGCCAGCCTAGAAACCTTACCGTAAACCGAAGGGGCGACGTGCCAGTGGCCACTGGGGTACAAAAAAAGATTGCTTTCCTTAGTGAGAATTCAATCGCGCGACGGCTAAATATACTTGGCACGGTTCAACGCGAACCAGCTAGTTCCATAGTCAGAGCATGGAGCAATACACTGTCGATAGCCCTGCTCGGGCGTTCATTAGAGCCGCTTAACATCGGAATAAGGGTGGGATGCGATTTGTGCGACAGCAAAGCCAACACGCACTAACCCTCTGATGGAGGGATGAGCAAGGTCCGCCTATGCGGTTCCGCCCCCAAACAAAACCTTCTGCGTGATGTACCGGAGAGTGCCCGGGAATATGCGGTTTACAGTCATGATAGGTGACACTTGGAGTATGGCGAGCGGTAACTCCACGTCGATGACATTGTGCAGTGGTTTAGCCGAGGATTGCACGACGAGGCGAGCAAGTATGAGCGTAAAAGGGAGGATATCGAACAGCCCCTTACCGCAGAAGCGGTTGCGAACAGACGGCAGGGTGGGGGACTCAGTGAATGTTCTTTGCTAGACGACGACTAAGGACAGTCGTCGTCTAGGCAAAAGATCTAGTGAACGCGCTTCACGCGAGAAGCAGGATTGAGAGCATCTGAAGATGTTTCGAGACGCCATTAATTATATCTAAATCCAACTAGCAATCGCGAGTGCTGAAGCACGAAGCGTTGCTGGGTTGGATAGGTTGCGCGTCAGCGCACCTCAAGTATCGACTAGGAGCTGAAGCACGTGCAGAGAGCACGGGCTGAACAGGATTTAAGGATAGCTACGACCAAGCAAACAGAGAGCTAGAGCCCTGCAGTTTCGCCCAGGTCAGTGAACCCGCCCAGGTCTCGCGGAAGACTGAATGGTAAACCTCCAAGTCAGCTAGGTCGAGATCGTGCATGTAGGGCAGGTCGAGCTGGGGGTTGAAGGTGGTCTCGTCTCTATATTCCCAGGTTACTCGCGTCGGTTCATCGAGGCGGAGATTAAGCTGGTCAAACAACTCCTCCTCGAACGTTCGCTGCCTGAATGTGAGACGCACATACCCGCACGGGTTCCCGTACTTGAAGTCGGTGCCGTCGAACCAGTTCAGCTGAACTTCGTCGAGGTTCAAAGTCATGTTGGCCGACTTGTACGCAGAGCGCAGGCTGTTCGCGATAACCAGGCGGACGAGTTCGTCTTCGTCTTCCGGGGGCTCGTTAAAGGTGGTTTCGAAAGCGGTCCCAAGATATCCTGCTGAACCACAATCAAGATCAGTGTCCTTCAGCTCATCGAGAAGAGAATTGGCGAGCGCCTTGAAGATTGTTTGGCCATCCATCCTCATCTCGCTAATGAGGCGGCGCTTGGCGAAGATGTAGTCTTGTATGCTGCAAACCGTAGTCATGAGTTTTCTGCCCTTTGTCTTAGGGGGTGGAAATGAAAGACGTCGTCGGAAAAAAGAGTCCGAATTCGGACTCTTCGACAGTTGAAAAGACCTCGCAGAGCGGAGGTCGTGGAGAGAACCCTCGTCCGGAGCTCCCTTCGCCAACCTGCTAGGGCAGACCGTTCTTCATCTTTTCAAGCTGGTCGATAATCTCCCGCGTGTCGCCGTTGCAGGCTGCGACAAGTCGCTCGACGCGATCCTGTGTAGGGATGTTCTTCTTACCCGCGGCAGTGAATGCAGCAATTGCCTTGGCGGCCCACAGGTGGGGAGGAGCCGCTCCAATGTAAAACAGGTGACTACGGCTTTTCACTGCGACGTCGATCTTATCGATCATATTGGTCGTCATCAGGAAGACGGCCGCACCTTCGTCGATGACGGTTTTCAACGAGGACATTGCGGATGCGCCTAAATTATCGACCTCATCCAGAATGATGTACTGGTGCAAGTGTTCGGGCGGCGGCATTAACTCGGCGATATTGGCCAATGAGTTGAGTAGGGAAATGCTATTGCACCCGGTGCGGATTCCGTGATGCGTAGGAACCGGCTTGTTGATTCCTCCCCGGTGATATTCGATGGCCTCCGGTAGAAGCGCGGCAAGTGTTGATTTGCCGGTGCCATAAGGGCCGTGGAGCAAAATGCCCTTCTTGTGATGGGGAAAACGTATCTTGTTGGTAACAACGTCTTCGATGTCTTGTGCGACCTCTGGGGACAGCAATACGTCTTTATACGACGACGGCTTCGTAAACATGATATACTCCAAATGTAATGTGATGAGTGAGAGACTGGGGCGTCAGTGTGACACCCCAGCTTCCTCGGTTTCTAAGCGTTGGCTTCCGCAACGATCTCCTCGCGGATTGCGTCGGGGTCCTCCTCGGTCGGGCTTACGTCCTTGTCGCCCGAGGTGAGCTCGCCATGCTTCGTCGCAAATGCTGCGTCGACGACGCTAGATTTCTGTACAAGGCCGAGGACCTCGAAGGTGCCCCGGGCCTGTTGGGTGGCTAGCAGCAACACACGCTGACCGACGTTCGCTGCGTCGACCATTGGTCGGAACGCCTTGGCATCGACAAGCGCAAGCTTATTGTCCTGAAGCGAAGTCCAAACCTCTTCGGCCTTAGCTGCAGTTGTTGAGCCGCCGGAAGTAGGTCCCTTCTGCGCGAGCTTGGTGACGCCCCCATTTCTCTCGACGAAGGCGGCCAGCTTGTCGTGCGTAACACCGCTCCGCTGTGCCTTGATAAGTACCTGCCCGTAGTGACTGGCATGCCGCCGATTGTACTTGTCGTTGTCCCGGTTAAAGACGACGCCCGCAATCTTGGACACGGTGTGTGTTTCGCCGATAAAGCGAAGCCCGGTGCTTTTCACGTGCTCCGCGAAGTCGCTTCGCAGTTGCGTGGCTTCCTCGCCTTCGCCAGACATGAGTTCGTACAAGTGCAGGCACTTGACGAGTACGCCAACCAGCTTCTTGTTGGCCGATTGTTCGGTTGCCCTCCACTGGTCGTGATCCCTGTGTAGTTCGGTAATGTACTGTTTCGCCGTCTGTACAGAGTTCATCTGGAACGGAGAGGTATTGTTACTGCTATCGGTAGTCATGGAATGGCCCTCCTTGTGGCCTGGGTTGATCGGGCGAATGTCCCGAGGGCCGAAGATTTAGGAGGAGAGAGCGACCAGCGAACTTCTACCATCTAGCTGTACAGGCAGACGCTTCGTGTTTTTTGTGGGGGAGAGGACGAGATGTCGAGCGTATGGAGCCGAGGGTCGGAGGAATTAACTGACCAGCAGAGCGATGCCCTGGCGGAGTTATTTGATGCCTTCGGGCCGAGGCCGACAGGGCGCTATTTGCCGACCGAGTTTCCAAGGCGCATGGCCCAGACTGAACTGACGCTAGTTGCCACAGAGGAAGAGCTAAGGACCGCTGAGCGGTCGCTGTACAGATGGTGGTGGGAGTTTCTGCGGGAGAGCCAGGAATATCCCCCGAAAGGGAGGGGGAAGAGGAATCCGCAGATCGCGAAGCTCTACGGGATATTCGGAGATCTTGGCGACGACTTCCGCGCATGGTGGGCCGCAAGGGGAAGGTACGCATTTTGCGAGCCGACCGGATCGTCTGTTGAGGTTCTGTACGACTCCGCGTGGGATGGCCCGGATATTGATCCTAAAGACAACCGGCTGGAGAGGTCGCCGGAGATACTGGTGGTCCTAGTCTACAAGGACAGGAACCAGAAGCACACTATGGATGATTTTCGGATTGCCCTGCAGAAGCATCATCCGGGCAAGGAACTGAAGGAAGACTATTTCAAGAAGGCGGAGATAGCGCTCTTTCAGAAAAGCCGACGCGACACCAAGGCGTTTCCGCGAATGCTAAAGGCATGGCAGCTTGTGCAGAAATCGCAGAAGCCCAACTGGACATGGATCGGAAGGCAACTGACGGGTGGAAAGGCCGGTGAGGCCAAGAACCTGAACAAGATGGCTCACGACTACTACGAGAGGGCAAAGAAGATGATTGGGTTCGCGGCGAGAGGAGAGTTCCCGAAGGAAGAGGAAGAGAAAGAAGGCTGATTAAGAGCGGTGCATTACTTCGCCGCGATGTCTGAAATCGGACAATAATAGACGCAATCGGCCCCTGTGGCAGAAAACCCGCAGGAGTTCAGCTTAGTTCTGTCTTATCGCCTGATGTACTCGTTGCACTTGAGAACACCGTCCATCAGTACGCAGCGCGTTTCCATCGTGGGTGACGAGGTTCCACTCTCAAAGTTCGGTTGAGTGATATTGCTGGGCGTGCTCACATTTGAAGTAGGAGCGACCCCGCCGAGCTCCTTGCGCTGCCCCTGGAACCGCCGGACGCAGACATTTAGCTTCTTACAGCGATGGTAGTCGTCCCAATCCTGCTCGGTCATGGTCGACATCTCGCCCATTGCGTTCCAAATGCGCTTCTCGTCGGCGGACGTTCGCCAGCTATAGAACTGCTTGTCGGGAGGTTGGTTCGACGGCCAACCTCCATCGAAGTTGATGAATTGAAGCCAGCCCCAGAAAATCATTAGCAGGCCGATGCTGAAGAAGGTGTTTCGGCCCCAGCGCAAGGCTGCCATTGGGCCACCGTATAGTCCGAATGCAGCTGCTATTAAGCTCAGCCCGATGCCTGAGGCGGCTAGATCCGATGCCGTGTACATCTAGAACCCCAAACCCAAGAGCTTGAGGAGTCCGCTTCCGAGAAAAAGGACGGCCCAGAACGCTGCGGCGTATCGCCAATCAACGAACTCGGCGAGTGCGATCGGCAGCGCAACGATAATCGCGAAGAAGATTGCCATCGGCGCCTCAACACGGCGTCAGCGGTAGGTAGACCACGGTCCCAGTCCTGCTATTCGCAACCGATCCATCGAGGTTGTTGCCTTTGCGGGAGAGCGTCCAAGTGACGTTCCCGATCGTTGCGCGAAACACGCCGTTGTTGATCGTGCCGGACATTGGCTGGTCGAGCTGTGTGGGCAGACCATCGTACTTGTAGTGGCCTGTTGCAGTCGGCCCCTCGACCTTGTGGATGTCGAGCTTGGTCTTGGAGCCGCCCGGTGTCACCGAACACCACGATCCAATGAAGGGGGAACTACCGGCTAGGGGTGCTACAGGGGCCGCGCCTTGAACGCCGGTAGCTCGTTCCTGGCTAGCAATCTGCTGTTCCTTCGCGTCGAGTTGCCTCTGGCGGTCGGCCAGCTGGCGTGCCCGCTCGGTCTGCTGATTGGTCTTTGCCGCCTCTAACCGCTTCTCGCGCTCGGCTAACTCCTTCTCCCGCTGGGCGAGTTGGCGTTCCTTCTCCGACAAATTGCCGGTGGAGGACTGATAAGGGGTAGAGGACTGGATAAGGGTGGCGGCCTGTGCGGCATCGAAAGGAGTGCTGAGCCCGGCCCTCCGCTGCCATTCCTTGACAGCCGCCTCCGTGCCACGCCCCCAAATGCCGTCGATTGTCCCAGTGTAGAGGCCCTGACCCAGCAGGGTAGACTGCACGGCGCTGATGGTGGCTGCATCGAGCGGAGCTACGGTGGCCTTGTTGGACTCCATGCCAGCCAAGCTGGCAGCAGCCGGTTCCGCGAGCTTCATCGCAAATGTACAGGTCCGGTTCTGAGCCGCTGGACGTGGACCGGCACCATCCTGCGTGAGGGTGCCCTTGATATCGAAGGCCTGATTATTGGTGGCCGCCCCTGTAAAATCGTAGCGCCAGGCCGGGATATCTGCCTGATCTGCCGATCCCTTGCCTGAGATCGTCAGGACCCCGTTCTCGACGCGGCCGGTGAAGTTGTCGGTGTAGCGGACGGTCGTGTTGAAGCGGTTGTTCCACAGCATTCGCTCCCGTGAGAAAGCGAAGCTGCCATCCGCGATCACGATGCGACGTTCGTAGGAATAGGAGGGCTCGTTGTAGATCGACGGGCCGCACGACACGACCGTGTTCCACGCCCCATCGTAATCCCTAGGAGCAGCCAGCGCTGTGCTGACCAAGAGCAATGATGTGACGGCGAACGAATAGGCGAGCTTCATTGTCGGCATTCCACTGGGCTGAAGAGTGTGATGAGGCGGCGAACTCGCTAAGCGTCTCAGATGCCCCTCACATTGAATTGGATGTTGTCGCGGCCAAGGTCGTCTTTGATCTGCTGCACGTCTCTGATCTTCAATGCATTTGCTTCGCCAACTCGCATTCCCG
>JAIUOX010000145.1 GCA_020160955.1 Pseudomonadota bacterium | reverse complement strand
GAGGACATTTCCGGCGCGGCTCTCGATCCGCGATTGCCGAAACCCGGCGCGCTAGACCTGCGGACGAACGTGCGCCTGGACGATGGCAAGATCACCATCGGCACCCTCGATGTCCGTTCGGCCGTCGCGACGGTTTCCGGAAGCGGGACCTACGTCACCGCGACCGGGGCCGGCGAGGGCAAGGCCCGCCTCGATGTGCCCGACCTCTCGGCCTTTTCCGCCGTGGCCGGGCGGCGGCTTGCGGGCGCGGCCGCGCTCGACGTCACGGCTTCGGGCGACAGGCAGGGCGCGCGGGCGTCGTGGCAGGCCACGATCAACGGTGTGCAGGTCGAGGGCGTGTCGGCCGAGGCGCTGCGCGAGGCCATCGTCGTGTCGGGCAGCGCGTCGCTGCAGGCGGGCGGCGCGTGGCGGCTGGCCGACGCCCGGATCGCCAGCGCGGCCGGACAGGCGACGCTATCGGGGCAGGGCGCCGGGAACGATGGCACGCTCGACCTCTCGGTCGACCTGCCGACGCTGTCGATCCTCGACTCCTCGGTGGCCGGCGCGGGGCGCGTGACGGGCCGCGTGACGCGCGCCAGCGGTCGCGCGGAGGCCAAGCTCGACGGCACGCTGACCGGTCTCGCGCGCGGGCCCGTGGTCTCGCGCACCCTGACCCTGTCGGCGGCGGCGGGCATGGATCCGTCCGGTGCGGCCAGCGGCACGCTCACCCTGGGCGGAGACCTCGCCGAGCAGCCGGTGTCGCTCGACGGTCGCTTCTCCGTCGATGCCGCGGGCGGCGTGCGGGTGCCGAGCTTCCAGGGCAAATGGGCGAGCGCGGTGCTCGATGTCCGCGACTTCGCGATCGCCGGGGAACGCGCCACCGGCCAGGCCCGTCTCAAGGTGGGTCGGCTGGAGGATGCCTCGGCACTGAGCGGCACGCCGCTGGCCGGCGCCCTCGACGTCGAGATCGCCGCCGATCCCGCGGCGGCCGGCGAGGCCCTGACCGTCCGCGCCGACGGCACCGGCCTGCGCGCCGGCACGCTCGCGGTCTCGGGTCTCGAGGTGCGCGCCACCGTCGAGCGGCCGGGTCCCGATCTCGCGCTCGACGCCACGCTGGCGGCCAACGGACTGGCCGGCGTGGCCGATCTTTCCAGCGTCAAGGTGGCCGCGAAGGGCAGCCTGCAGGACATGGCGGTCGCCGTGCAGGCGGGTGGTCGCGAGACCCGGGCCACGGTCGACGCGACCCTGCGCAAGGCGGGCGAGGAACTGACCGTGGCGCTGCGCCGTCTCGACGCGAGTTACCGCTCGATCCCGGTCGTGCTGACCGCGCCGACCACGGTCGTCGTCGCCGGTCCGCGCGTGAAGCTCGAGCCGGTCGCGTTGCGGGTCGGCACTGGACGCGTGAGCGCGCGCGGCACCGTCGCCCCCGAGGGCAACGACCTGCAGGTCGAGATCGCGGCCCTGCCGTTGCAGCTGGTCGACGCCTTCGCGCCGGGCACCGGTCTCGACGGCGCGCTGCAGGCGAAGGCCCAGGTGCGTGGGACCTCCGCGGCGCCCTCGGTCGACGCCACCTACAGCATCGCCGCGCTGCGACTGCGCCAGCCGGACATGGCGCTGCTGCCGCCGGTCGCGATCCAGGGCACGGCCAGCCTCGCCGGGCAGGAGGCGGGGGTGCAGGCGCGCGCGACGGCAGCCGGCGGCACGGCGCTGACCCTCAAGGGCCGCGCGACGCTGCCGCGGGCCGGGGCGCCGCTCGCGGCCTCGGCCGCGGTCTCGGGGACCGTCGAGCTCGCCCCGTTGGCGCCGTTGCTCGGCAACACGGTCCGCAACGTCAGCGGGCGGCTGCGGCCGGATCTCACGGTCGAGATCGCGGGGGCGCAGGTGTCCGGCAGCGGCGCCATCGACTTCTCGAACGGCGCCCTCGCGCTGCCCGACTCGGGCATGCGGCTGAGCAATGGCCAGGGCCGGCTCGTGCTCCAGGGCAACACGCTGCAGGTGCAACGCCTGGCGTTCCAGACCGCCGGCAACGGCACGGTCGGGCTCGGCGGCTCGGTGAGCATCGACCCGCAGGGCAGTGTACGACCGGACCTGTCGATCACCAGCCGCAGCGCCTTGCTGGTCAATCGCCCCGACCTGATCGCCCGGGTCTCGGCCGATCTCAAGGTCACCGGCGACACGGCCAGCGCGCTCGACGTCAGCGGCCCGATCCGGATCGATCGCGCCGAGGTCTCGATCGGCGGCCAGCAGGCCGCCGCGTTCCCGACCCTCGATGTGCGCGAGGTCAACAAGCCCGGCGTCTCGCCGGCCCAGCTGGTCGCGATGCAGCCGCCGCCCAAGGACCTCGGCGCCGCGCCGTCGAGTGGGCCGCCGGTGCGCCTGAACATCACGATCGACGCCCCGCAGGCGGTGTTCGTGCGCGGCCGCGGTCTCGATGCCGAGATGGGCGGCCAGTTGGCGGTCGGCGGCACGCCGGCGGCGCCGGCGGTGACCGGCGGGCTGACCATCCGCCGCGGCGAGTTCAACCTGCTGGGGCACCGCCTGACCTTCAGCAAGGGGGTGGTGACGCTCGACAACCTCGACCGCGTCGACCCGCGTCTCGACTTCGTGGCCAACACGACCATCAACCAGGTGGTCATAACGGTGACCATCGCCGGCACGGCGCGCGCGCCCTCGATCGCCGTCAGCTCGTCGCCGGCGATGCCGCCCGACGAGGCCATGGCGATGCTGCTGTTCGGCAAGCCGGCCTCGGGGCTGAGCGTGTTCGAACTGGCGCAGGCGGCGCAGGGGCTGGCCGAACTCACGGGCCAGGCCTCGGGCGCCGGCGCGCTCGGTCGCCTGCGCGGCGGCCTCGGGCTCGACCGCCTGTCCGTCGACTCGGGCAAGAGCGCCACCGCGCCGGTCTCGGTCGAGGCCGGGCGCTACGTCGCGCCGGGCGTGTATGTCGGCGCGCGCCAGGGCGCCACCGGGAACTCGAGCCGCGGCGTCGTGCAGGTCGAGGTGCTCGACCACGTCAAGATCGAGGGCGATATCGGCGCCGACTCGACCGGCCGGGTCGGCATCAAGACCGAGTGGGATTACTGAGCCGCCTCACGCGAAGTAGTGCGGCACGAAGCGGCTGGTGTTGTGGGTGATGCGCCGCTCGTCCTCGCGCATGCCGACGCCGGCCGGCTCGCCGGCGATCACCCACGACCCGACCAGCGCGTGGTTGCCGTCGAACACCGGCAGCGGCTGGTAGGCCTGCCAGACGTAGCCTTCGGCACCGTAGTCGCCGCCCGCCGTGTCGAACACGCCGGGCGCCACGACGGTCACGTTGTGGCCCTCGCGCCCGAGGATCGGCTTCTTCACGAAGCGGCCGCCGAGATCGGCGTGCTCGGTGTCGAACGCCGGCAGGAGGTTGCGGTGCCCGGGGAAGCCTTCCCAGAGCAGCGGCAGCAGCATCTTGTTGCTGAGGATCATCTTCCACGCCGGTTCGAGGAAGGCGGTGGTGTCGGTCAGCACGTGGACGCCGAACGCCTCGCGCGCCATCCACTCCCACGGGTACAGCTTGCTCAGCACCTGGATCGGCATCTCGTCCGGATCGGTGAAGCGCCGGCCGTTCCAGCCGATCTGCGCCACCGTCAGCGGCTTGCCCGCGAGGCCGGCCTGCAGCGCGGTGTCGCGCAGGTACTCCGAGGTCGCGAGGTCCTCGGGCTGGTCCTCGAAGCGGGCGAAGTGGACCAGGCCCTCCGGCGGCAGGCGGCGCAACACGCCGCGCCACGCCTCGATCAGCTTCTCGTGGATCGAGTTGAACTGGTCGGCGTCGGGCTTCACGTCCTTCAGCCAGTACCACTGCACCACCGCGGCCTCGTACAGGGCGGTCGGCGTGTCGGCGTTGTACTCAAGGAGCTTGGGCGGGCCGCTGCCGTCGTAGGCGAGGTCGAAGCGGCCGCAGATCGTCGGATCGGCGCGGCGCCACACCGTCTCGATGTAGTCGCCCCAGGCCGGCGGGATGCGGAAGCGCTCCCACAGGCGGTTGGCGACGACGTGCTCGACCGCCTGCAGGCAAAGCCCGTGCAGCTCGGCGGTCGAAGCTTCCAGCTCGTCGACCTCGTCGGCGGTGAAGGCGTAGCAGGCCTGCTCGGTCCAGTAGGCCTTGCCGTCGAGCACGTAGTAGTCGAAGCCCAGTTCCTCGACCTTGGCCTGCCAGCCGGCGCGCGGCGCGATGGCTTCCCGCCGCACGTCAGCTCGCGCCCGACGAACCGTTGCTGCCGGTCGCCCCGAAGCCGCCCCGCTGGCTGGGCGATGGCGTCGCCTGCGACGGCGAGCCCTTGGCGGTGTCGCCGCCCGGCACGAGGGCGCCGCCCGGCGCGGCGCTCGGCCCCGATGGCGTCACGCCCGGCGTCGGGGTCGACAGGGAACCGCGGAAGAACGGGTTGGGCAGGAACCAGATGTACGGCAGGCCGCCGAGGCCCGCCGCGCCGGGCGCGCACGAGTAGAGCAACGCCGCGCCGGCGACGCCCATCAGGACCAGCTTGACGGCGCGCGAGGCGCGGGGCGATCCGGAGGGCTCCGACATGGCCGGGAGTCTCGGCCGGTCAGCCGTGCATGGTCAAGCCGCCCGACACGCTGATCGTCTGGCCGGTGATGAAGGCCGCGTCGTCGCTGGCGAGGAAGCAGACCGCGCCCGGGATGTCCTCTGGCTGGCCGACGCGCTTCATCGGGATGGCGCTGACCAGCGCGGCGCGGACCTTCTGGCCGCGCTCGTCGGCACCGGCCACCGCGGCCAGCAGCGGCGTATCGGTCGGGCCCGGGCAGACCGTGTTCAGCGTGATGCCCTTGCGGGCGACCTCGCGCGCCACCGTCTTGGTGAAGGCGATGATGCCGCCCTTGCAGGCCGAGTAGACGGCTTCCTGCGACGAGCCGACCCGGCCGGCGTCGGACGCGATGTTGACGACGCGGCCATGGCCGCGCGCTGTCATGCCCTTCAGCACCGCGTGGCTCATGTTGAGCGGGCCATGCAGGTTGATGGCGATGACCTGGTTCCACAGCTCCGGCGTGGTGTCGATGAAGTTGGCGAAGCGGTCCCAGCCGGCGTTGTTGACCAGGATGTCGGTCGGTCCGACCTCGGCCTCGAACGAAGCGACGGCGCGGTTGACCGCGTCGTGGTCGGCGATGTCGACGCCGGAGACGAAGGCGATGCCGCCCGCGGCACGCAGCTCGGCCGCGACCTTGTCGGCGGCCTCGCGGTTGCGGTCGAACACGCCGACCCGGGCGCCGTAGCCGGCGAAGCGGCGGCAGATCGCGCCGCCGATGGCGCCGCCGCCACCGGTGACGATGACGTTGCGGCCTTCCAGTCCACGCATGGCACGCTCCTCAGAGGGGAGAGTAGGGATCGAACTTCGGCTTGCGCTTCTCGAGGTGGGAAGCGAGGCCTTCCTTCACCTCGGGGCCGAGGAAGCCCAGCATCTCCAGCGCCGTCGAGGCGTCGAAGGTCGGCCCCATCATGCGCAACCAGTTGTTCAGCGCGTACTTGGTGAAGCGGATCGAGGTCTGGGCGCCCTCGGCCAGCTTGGTCGCGACCTCCAGCCCCTTGGCCTCGAGCTCGTCGTCCTCGACGCACATCGAGACCAGGCCGATGCGCTCGGCCTCCTGGCCGTCGACCGCCTCGCACAGCAGCAGGTAGTACTTGGCCTTGGCCATGCCGCAGAGCAGCGGCCACACGATCACCGCGTGGTCGCCCGCGGCAACGCCGAGCCGGGTGTGGCCGTCGATGATCTTGGCCTTCTTCGAGGCGATCGAGACGTCGGCCAGGATGCCGGCGACGAGGCCCGCGCCGACCGCCGGTCCGCGCATCGTGCTGACGATCGGCTTGGAGCAGTTGATCACGTTGTAGACGATGTCGCGCGCTTCCTTCCAGGTGCGGAGCAGCGCGTTGTAGTCCTTGATGTTCTTCTCGATCAGGTCGAAGTCGCCGCCGGCCGAGAACACCTTGCCGCCGGCGCCCTGGATGATCACGCAGTTGACCGTGTCGTCGGCATCGATGTCGCGCCACACGTTGACCAGCTCGGTGTGCATGATCGTGTCGGTGGCGTTGAACTTGTCGGGCCGGTTCATGGTCACCCGCAGCACCTTGGGGTGCGGGCGATCGAACAGCAGGCGCTGGTAGCGTTTTTGCCAGTCGGACATCTTGTCTCCTCCGTTGGAGGAGAGCCTAGTCTCGCCGGCGGGGCGGCTCAACGACGGGTGTTGCCCGCGCTCCACTGGCCGGCATTGGCGAAGCGCACCGACTCCTCGGCCGCGTCGACCAGGGCGCGCGCCTTGAGCACGCTCTCCTGGTACTCCGCCTCGAGGTCGGAGTCGGCCACGACGCCGACACCGGCCTGGACGTACAGCGTGTTGTCCTTGACCAGGCCGGTACGCAGCAGGATGCAGGTGTCCATCGAGCCGTTGGCCGCGAAGTAGCCGGCGCAGCCGGCGTAGATGCCGCGACGCACCGGCTCGACCTCGTCGATGATCTCCATGGCGCGAACCTTGGGCGCGCCCGACAGGGTGCCGGCCGGGAAGCCGGCCTTCAGCGCGTCGATCGCGTCGAGACCTTCGGCGAGCTTGCCCTCGACGTGGCTCGAGATGTGCTGGACGCGGCTGTACTTCTCGATGGTGAACTGCTCGACCACCCGCACCGTGCCGAGCCGCGACACGCGGCCGACGTCGTTGCGCGCCAGGTCGACCAGCATCAGGTGCTCGGCGTGCTCCTTGGGATCGGCCAGCAGCTTGTCGGCGAGCTGCTTGTCTTCCTCGGGCGTGGCGCCGCGGCGGATCGTGCCGGCCAGCGGCCGGATGGTGACGGTGTCGTCGCGCAGCCGCACCAGGATCTCGGGGCTCGAACCGACGATCGTGAAGTCGCCGTAGTCGAAGAAGATCAGGAACGGCGAGGGGTTGATGCGGCGCAGCGCCCGGTAGAGCGACAGCGGCGGCAGCTTGAACGGCATCGAGAAGCGCTGCGACGGCACGATCTGGAAGGCGTCGCCGGCGCGGATGTATTCCTTGCAGGTCTCGACCATCGCCTTGAAGGCATCCTTGGTCATGTTGGCCTGCGGCGCGGGTAGCGCGTCGAGCGGCTCGTCGCTGTCGCGCCGCGAGGGCAGGGTGCGCTCGAAGTCCGACAGCGCGTCGGCCAGCCGCTCCTGCGCCGCGTCGTAGGCCGCGCGCGCGCCGATGCCGGGCTGCGGCCACACCGGCGTGACCAGGGTCACGTTGTCCTCGAGCCGGTCGAAGATGCAGATCACCGTCGGCCGCACCATGATCGCGTCCGGCAGCCCGATCGGGTCGGGATTGTTGTCGGGCAGCCGCTCCATGTCGCGGACCATGTCGTAGCCGAGGAAGCCGAACAGGCCGGACGCCATCGGCGGCAGGCCGGGCGGCAGTTCCATCTGGCACTCGCGGATCAGCCCGCGCAGCGTCTCGAGCGGGCGGCCCTCCAGCGGCTCGAAGGCCTGGGCGTCGGTGCGGGCGCGGCGGTTGATCTCGGCCTGGCCCTTGCGGCAACGCCAGATCACGTCCGGCTTGAAGCCGATGATCGAGTAGCGGCCCCGCACCGCGCCGCCCTCGACCGACTCGAGCAGGAACGAGTTGGCGCGGCCGTCGGCCAGCTTGAGGTAGGCCGAGACCGGCGTATCGAGGTCGGCGACCTGCTTGGTCCAGGCGACCTGGGCCTTGCCGGAGTCGTAGCGCGCCTTGAAGGCATCGAAGTCGGGCGAGATCGACATGGTCGGGTACGCGGGTCTTACTGCTGGTTCTGGGGGCGGAAGGCGGCGGCGAAGGCCGCCTCGTCGACGGTGACGCCGTACTTGGCGCGCAGCGCGGCGATCAGCTGTAGGATCAGGTCGTTGGCGACCATGGTGTCCAGCTGCTTGCCGAAGCGCTCGATCTGGTCCTTGTCCTTGGCCATGTCGACCGGCTCGAGCTTGTTCAGCCGGACCAGCACGCTGCCCTCGGCGGTGCGCACCGACGCCGCCTTGCCTTCCGGCAGCTTGAACAGCTCCTGCACCACGGGCTGGGTCAGGTAGTTGCCCTGGTCGGCCTCGAAGCGCGACACCGGCTTGGCGATCCGGACCTCGAGACCGAGCTCCTTGGCCAGCGCCTCGAAGCTGGTGCCGGCATTGGCCTTGTCGAGCGCTTCCTTGACCTTGGCGTCGGCCAGCTTGCGGCGCTCCTCGTTCTGCCACGCCTCGGTGACCTTGACCTCGACCTCGTTGAGGGCAGGGGTGCGGGCCGGCACGATGCGGTCGGTGCGCACGATGAAGTACTCGCCGCGCTGGGTCTCGAGCAGCTCGCTCTCGGCGCTCTCGCGGGTGGCGAAGGCGGCCTGCACCAGCTCGTTGGCGGCCGGTCCCATGACGACCTGCACGCCCTGGGCGTCCTGGCCGCGCGAATCGACGTTCTCGTAGGTCCTGACCTTGAGGCCGAGATCCTCGGCGGCCTGCTTCATCGACTGGGTCTTGGCGAGCACGCGCTCGAAGTCGGTGACCTGCTTGATCAGGAGGTCGGGCGCCAGCTGGGCGCGCAGCTCCTTCTCGAGCCGGTCCTTGACCTCGTCGAACGGCACCGACTTGCCCTCGGTGATGCTGTTGACCCGCACGATGTGCCAGCCGAGCGGCGACTGGATCGGCGCCGGCGCCACGCCGACCGGCAGCTTGAAGACGCCGTCGGCCAGCGGGCCGGGCGGCAGGTCCTTCTTGGTGACCGGTCCGAGCTTGATCACGCCGTCGGCGCTGCCCAGCACTTCCTTGGCGGCGTCCTCGAGCGACTTGCCGGCGGTCACCGCGGCGATGATCGCCTTGGCCTTGTCCTCGCTGTCGGCCATCGCCTGGTCGACGTCGCGCTTCTCGGGCGTGCCGAACTCGCCGGCGCGGGCCTCGTACTCCTGCTTGACCATGTCGGGCGTGACGCCGACCTGCGAGGCGACGTCGTCGGCCGTCATCATGACGTAGGAGAAGGCGCGGAACTCCGGCACCTGGAAGCGCGCCTTGTTGGCCTCGAAGTAGGCGCCGAGCTGCTCGGCGGTAGGCTTCGGCACGTCGACCACGATCGCGTCGGGGACGTAGATCGTCTCGCCGACGCGGCGCTCGGCCTCCATGCGGAAGATGTCGTCGCGCAGCGTCTTCGGCGCCAGGCCCTCGGTGCGCACCGCCCCGAACAGCTGGTTGGCGGCGATCTCGCGGCGCACGTCGTTGACGAACTGGGCCTCGCTGATGCGCGCCTGCTGCAGGCGATTGCGGAACAGCAGGCGGTCGAACGAGCCGCCGGTGCCGGCGAAGGCCGGGTTGCGCGAGATCGCGGCGTAGACCTCGTCGTCGCTGACCACCAGGCCGAACTGCTGGATGCTGTAGTCGAGCACGGCGCGCTGGATGGTTTCCTCGAGCGCCCGCACGTGCAGGCCGAAGCGGATCGCCTGGTCGGGCTCGGGGCGCTGGCCGGTCTGGCGCTGGATGCCCTCGAGCTGGCGATTGAACTGGTCGCGCACCTCGTTGACCGAGACCGGCGCGCCGCCGACCCAGCCATACAGGGGCAGGCGGGTGCCGCCGATGTGGGCGACCTCCGTGCCCCGGCCGCCCATGCGCAGCATGTCGCCGATGCCCCACAGGGCAAAGCTGACGATCAGCATGCCGAACAGGATGAACAGGATGATGTAGCGAGCGTATTTTCTGAAGGTATTCACAGTGGGGGCGGCTGGGTTTCTCGGTTGGCGGGCATGCCTAGCACCCGCCCCAAGGGCAGGCAACCAAGGGCCCTTTGACCCCGGCCGCCATGGCCGTTAGAGACACCGGCTAATTCACAGTGGGGAACACCATGGCGCGTACGCGGCGGCCGCTGATTGCCGGCAACTGGAAGATGAATGGCCTGGCCGGCGACGGGGTGGCCCTGGCGCGCGACGTCGCGAGTGGTGCCCGGCAGGCCGGCTGGACCGATCGGGACCTGCTGGTCTGCCCGCCGGCGACCCTGGTCGCGGCGGTCGTCGAGGCGGTGAAGGGCTCGGGCGTGCTGGTCGGCGGCCAGAACTGCCACGCCAAGGCCAATGGCGCCCATACCGGCGATATCGCTGCCGAAATGCTGAAGGATGCCGGCGCGACCTACGTGATCGTCGGCCATTCCGAGCGCCGGGCCGACTGCGGCGAGACCGACGCGGTGGTGCGGGCCAAGGCCGAGGCGGCGTGGCGGGCGGGCCTGCTGCCGATCGTCTGCATCGGCGAGACGCTGGCCGAGCGCGAGGCCGGCAAGACCCTGTCGGTGCTCGAGGCCCAGCTGAAGGGCAGCGTGCCGGCCGGCGCCACGGCGTCCACCCTGGTGGTCGCCTACGAGCCGGTCTGGGCGATCGGCACCGGCAAGACCCCCACGACCCCGGAAGTCGCTGCAGCCCACGCGCATATCCGCAAGGTGCTGGGCGGCCTGCTGGCCGACGCCGACAAGGTCCGGCTGCTCTACGGCGGCTCGGTCAAGGGCAGCAACGCCGCCGAGCTGCTGGCCGCCGGCGACGTCGACGGCGCGCTGGTCGGCGGGGCGAGCCTCAAGGCTGACGAATTTTTGGCTATCGCCAAGGCGGCCTAAAGGGGCTAGAAGCCGCCCGCTGTCCCGGCCTCCCCCGGCCGGGCGGGTTTCCGGGCATTCCCATCTCTGGCGCGGGACGAAATGGACGCGGTTCGAGGCTTTTTGCACGATTGGCGGCTGGTGCTGCTGGTCATCCATGTCGGCGTTACCGCCGCCCTGATCGTCGTCATCCTGCTCCAGCGCAGCGAGGGCGGCGGCCTCGGCATGGGCCGCACCGACGCGCTGTTCTCGGTGCGCGGCCAGGCCAACGTGCTGTCGCGCATGACCGCGATCCTCGCCACGGCGTTCTTCACGCTCAGCCTGATCATGGCATGGAGCATGACCGACTCGTCGCGCAACACGCGTTCGATCGTCGACCGCGTGCCGGTGACGCCGGGTGCGCCCGCGACCGGCGGCGCCGCTCCCGCGGCCCCGGCCGCACCTGCCGCTCCGACCCGCTAGGACCAACCATGGTGCGTCCCCGTTCCCTCCGCCGAGACCTTCCCGGCGGACGGATATCCCCATGGCCGCGCGCCACAACTGTTTGTATGCTGTAAGCCCATGACGCGCTTTATCTTCATAACGGGCGGCGTGGTTTCCTCGCTAGGCAAGGGTCTTTCGTCGGCGGCGCTGGGCGCGTTGCTGCAGGCACGCGGCTACCGCGTGCGGCTGCGCAAGCTCGACCCGTACCTCAACGTCGATCCGGGCACGATGAGCCCGTACCAGCACGGCGAGGTCTTCGTTACAGACGACGGCGCCGAGACCGACCTCGACCTCGGCCACTACGAGCGCTTCACCGGCGTCGACGCGCGCCAGAGCGACAACATCACCACGGGGCGCATCTACTCGAACGTGATCGCCAAGGAGCGGCGCGGCGAGTACCTCGGCGCCACGGTGCAGGTGATCCCGCACGTCACCGACGCGATCAAGGAATTCGTCCTCGCCGACACCGACGAGGAAGACTTCGTGCTGGTCGAGATCGGCGGCACGGTCGGCGACATCGAGGGCCTGCCGTTCCTCGAGGCGATCCGCCAGCTCGGCAACGAGCTCGGCCGCGAGCGCACCATGTTCGTGCACCTCACCCTGCTGCCGTGGGTGCCGACGTGGGTTGCGCTACTGGCCGGCCTCGCGTTCGGGCTCTTCGTCGAGCACCCGTTTCCGACGCAGGCGAAGCAGGCGCAGACGTATCTGCTGCAGGCGTCGGTCGTCGGCCTCGGCGCTGCGATGAATCTGGCCGTCGTCGTCAAGGTCGGGCTCTCTGGTATCGGGCAGACACTGTTCGCCATCGTCACGACGTTGTTGGTGACGCTCGGGCTCTCGAAGCTGCTCGGCACCGAGCGCATCACCTCGCTGCTCATCGGTGTCGGCACGGCCATCTGTGGTGGTTCAGCCATCGCTGCGGTGGCTCCCGCCATCGGCGCGAAGTCACATCAGACGAGCGTCGCCCTGGCCGTCGTGTTCCTGCTCAACGCCGTGGCGCTGGTCATCTTTCCACCCATCGGGCACGCGTTCGACCTGACGCCCAACGCCTTCGGCCTCTGGAGCGCGCTCGCGATTCACGACACCAGCTCGGTGGTCGGCGCCTCGATGCAGTTCGGCGAGACGGCGTTGCAGGTGGGCACGACGGTGAAGCTGACCCGCGCGTTGTGGATCGTGCCGCTCACGCTGGTGCTCGCCCGCCTCGTGAAGTCGGAGGACGGCGCGAAGGGAACGAAGAAGCCCTGGTTCATTCTCGGCTTCCTCGCGATGGCGGCTCTGGTCACCTGGGTGCCTGCGCTGGCAGAGACCGGGCAGCTCATCGCGCGCGTGGCGCGGCAGGTGCTCGTGCTGACGTTGTTCCTCATCGGCGCGAGCGTGAACCGCGCGGCGTTGAAGGCGGTGGGCGTACGGCCGCTCGTGTTGGGCG
>JAIUOX010000144.1 GCA_020160955.1 Pseudomonadota bacterium | reverse complement strand
ACGGGCCGAACGGGCTCTCGTTGGTGTTCAGCTTCACCAGGTTGGCGATCTTCGGCTGCTCGCCCGGCACGTAGGGCGACAGCACGTGCGTGAGGGGGCTCCAGAGAGAGGACATGGCGACCTTCGAGACAACTGATGCAGAAGCATCTCACTGTGCTTCCGCGCGAGCTTATCGAATATGCGCGGCCAAGGCGATTGGCTTCGCCCTTCGCCCAACTAGAGCACTACGGATTGCAAGACGGCGGTGACATCTCTCACGCCCGGTAACGACCAGACTGAATCCCTGAGGTGGAAAATCCAACCATTCTGATGAGACGAGAACTTCGACCTTTGAAGGACAAGAGCGTGCGGAAGTATTGCCGCTCTGAGCACCTTGTAGTCGGCACCAAACACGATGCCGGCGAGGAAATCGAAGCCGCCCTTGTCCAACCCTCTGAGTGCGCTGAGTTGACGAGATGGGTTCTGAGGAGTCACCCGACGACCCTTGATCTGGTAGCGCACCCCTTGAGCATCGGTCGCATCAGCAGCCACGTTGGAGTTGAGCGCTTGCTGCCAGCCAAAGGCTCGGCAGAACAGCAATTCGGCTACATCGGCGGTTGGGTTGTTGGAACTGCGGACGATGCCACGCTTGCGCAGTTCTTCGCCCACGCTGGCGTGGAGCTCGAGCAACTGAAGAGGGGTCAGCTTGGCGAGTTCGTTCATGACGCGCGTCTCGTGTCCGGCCCGGACCCATCGAGGTCTGAACTTCGCAGCAACTTGCCAGCCTGGAGCAACAATACTGGGCTGCCCCCTGAGAAGGGGTGGTGTAACGACTGCAAACGACGGGAAGAAATTGGAGCGGGCGAAGGGATTCGAACCCTCGACCCCGACCTTGGCAAGGTCGTGCTCTACCCCTGAGCTACGCCCGCGCTCCGTACTCCGGCCGGGTAGGTTGCCGGAAGGCGGCGGTGATAGGGCTTTTCGCGGGGCTTGGCAAGGGCCGAGAATCGGGGCGCGGCGAGGCCGGAAAGGTCCCTCGCTGCGCTCGGGATGACAGCGGGTGGCGCTATCGCCGGGCCAGCAGGCCCTGCAGGTACTTGCCGTACTCGGCCGTCCGGATCGGCTCGATCAGGCGCTCCAGGCCGGCGTCGTCGATGTAGCCCTTGCGCCAGGCGACCTCCTCGGGGCTGCCGATCTGCAGGCCCTGGCGGTCCTCGACGGTCTCGACGAACTGGGCGGCGCGCAGCAGGCTCGACGGCGTGCCGGTGTCCAGCCAGGCGTAGCCGCGGCCCAGCTTCTCGACGGTCAGGCGGCCTGCTTTCAGGTAGTGGGCGTTGACGTCGCTGATCTCGAGCTCGCCGCGGGCCGAGCGCGGGATCGACGCGGCGACGTCGCAGACGTCGGCGTCGTAGAAATAGAGCCCGGTCACCGCCCAGTTGGAGCGCGGGTCCTTCGGCTTCTCGACGATCGAGATCGGGCGGTCGGGGTCGGCGGCATCGAACTCGACCACGCCGTAGGCCGAGGGGTCGCTCACCCAGTAGGCGTAGACCCAGGCGCCGCTGCCCGTCGCGCCGCGCTCGGCCACCGCCGGCAGCGAATCGCCGTAGTACAGGTTGTCGCCCAGGATCAGGCCGACCCGGTCGTTGCCGATGAAGTGCTTGCCCACGAGGAAGACCTCGGCGATGCCGCCGGGCTTCGGCTGCACCGCGTAGTCGATCGACAGGCCCCACTGGCGGCCGTCGCCGAACAGGCGGCGATACGCCTCCTCGTCGTGCGGGTTCACGACCAGCAGGATCTCGCGGCAGCCGGCCAGCATCAGCGTGGTCAACGGGTAGTAGACCATCGGCTTGTTGTAGACCGGCAGGAGTTGCTTGTTGGCCGCCCGGGTCATCGGGTAAAGCCGCGTCCCGCTGCCGCCCGACAGTACGATACCCTTCATGCGTCCTTCCCCTTCACCGCCGATGTAACCCGATGCTCGACCCGCAACAACTCTTCGCCCGGCTCGACCAGCTGGGCATCGCCCACCGCACCGTCGAGCACCCGCCGGTCTTCACCGTCGAGCAGGCCAAGGCACTGCGCGGCGACCTGCCGGGCCACCACATCAAGAACCTGTTCTTGCGCAACAAGAAGGAGGAGATGTGGCTGGTCGTGGCGCTCGAGGACCGCGCCGTCGACCTCAAGCGGCTGGGCGAGGTGCTGGGCGCCGGCAAGCTGTCGTTCGGCAGCCCCGACCGGCTGCGCCGCACGCTGGGCGTCGAGCCGGGCTCGGTGACGCCGCTGGCGCTGGCCAACGACACCGGCCGGGTGGTCCGGCTGGCGCTCGACCGCGGCCTGGCCGACGGCCAGCCAATCAACGCCCACCCGCTGGTCAACACCATGACCACGACCCTGTCGCTCGACGGGCTGCAGGCCCTGTTCGCCGCCACCGGCCACGAACCGCGCTGGCTCGACTTTCCGTTATAATATAACGTCCGGCGATGCTCTCGCGGCGTACCCTGCTGGCGGCCCTGCCCGCCCTTCCCCTGTCCGTCCCCGCCGCCGGTCCCGTGCGGGCCCAGGCGCGGCCGAAGGTGGTCGCGACCTTCTCGATCCTGGGCGACCTCGCGGCCGAGGTCGGCGGCGACGCCATCGACCTGTCGGTGCTGGTCGGGCCGGATGCCGACGCCCACACCTACCAGCCGCGCCCGGCCGACGCGCGCACCCTGGCGGCGGCGCAGGTGCTGGTCAGCAACGGCCTGGGCTACGAGGGCTGGATCGACCGGCTGGTCGCGGCGGCGCCGTTCCGGGGCCGCGCCATCGTCGCCAGCAAGGGCGTGGCGACGCTGAAGGCGGCCGCCCAGGGCGGCCACGATCACGGGCACGACCATGCCCACGGCGTCGACCCGCACTGCTGGCAGGATGTCGGCCGTGCCCGGCGCTACGCCGCCACCATCGCCGAGGGCCTGGCCGCCGCCGACCCGGCCGGCGCCGCGGCGATCAAGGCGCGCGCCGCCGACTACGACGGCCGGCTGGCAACGCTCGATGCCTGGGTGCGCGCCGAGATCGGGCGCGTGCCGACGGCCCAGCGCCGCGCCCTGATCGGCCACGACTCGCTGCGCTACTTCGCTTCCGCCTACGGCGTCACCTTCGTGTCGCCGCGCGGCTTCAGCACCGAGAGCGAACCGTCGGCGCGCGACGTCGCGGCGCTGATCCGGCAGGTCCGCGAGCAGAAACTCAAGGCGCTGTTCCTCGAGAACATGACCAGTCCCGGCCTGGTCGAGCAGATCGCGCGCGAGTCCGGCGCGGTGGTCGGCGCCCGCCTCTACAGCGACGCGCTGTCGAAGCCGGGCGGCCCGGCGCCGACCTACGAGGCGATGATGCGCCACAACGTGACGGCGCTGGTCGCCGGGATGCTGGCGAATTGAGATAAGGGGCTCTCGTTGATCTTCGGAGTTTTCGTCATGCGTCGCTGGTTCGCGTCCGCCGCCCTCGCCCTGTCCGCCCTCGCCTTGTCCGTCCTCGCGCAGCCGGCGGCGGCGCAGGAGATTCGCATCGACGTGCCGGTCGCGGTGAAGCAGGCCAAGGTCGTGTTCAACCTCGATCACTTCGCGTTCGAGGGCGACCAGCCGACCGGGCTGGAGTTCATGCGGATCCTGCTCGCCTACTTCCGGGAGCAGGGCACGCAGGTCCGCATGGTCGCGATCTTCCACGGCGCGGCGGGCTACATGTTGCTGGACGACGCCGCCTACGGCCGCGTGCGCAACTGGAGCGCGGGCAATCCCTACAAGGGGCAGATCGCCGAGCTGATGAAGGCCGGCGTCGAGATCGAGGAATGCGCCGAGACGATGCGGCTGAACCGCTGGGGCAACGCCGACCTGCTGCCGGGCGTGAAGGTCACGACCGGCGCCAACATGCGGATCATCCAGCTGGTGCAGGACGGCTTCGTCCAGCTCCAGCCCTGACCGCCCCGGCCCTGATCGCCCCAGCCCTGACCGGCTAGGCGACCGCCGCGAACGGCAGGCCGGCGCTGCGCCGCGCCTCCTGCAGCGTGTTGTACATCAGGCAGGCCACCGTCATCGGGCCGACGCCGCCCGGCACCGGCGTGATGCGGCCGGCCACCTGGACCGCCTCGTCGAACGCCACGTCGCCGACCAGCTTCGTCTTGCCGTTGTCGGCGGGGATGCGATTGATGCCGACGTCGATCACCGTCGCGCCGGGCTTGATCCAGTCGCCGCGCACGAAGTTCGGCCGGCCGATCGCGGCGACCACGATGTCGGCGGTGCGGCACAGGCCGGCGAGGTCCTTCGTCTTGGAATGCGCGATGGTCACCGTGCAATCGGCGCGCAGCAGCAGCTGCGCCACCGGCCGGCCGACCAGGTTCGAGCGGCCGATCACCACGGCGGTACTGCCGGCCATGCTGCCCAGCGCGTCCTGCAGCAGCATCGAGCAGCCGAGCGGCGTGCACGGCACCGGGAAGTCGAGCGGCGCGCCGGGCGCCGCCGAGGCCAGCCGGCCGACATTCATCGGGTGGAAGCCGTCGACGTCCTTGGCCGGGTCGATCGCCAGCAGCACCTCGGCGCTGTCGAGGTGAGACGGCAGCGGCAGCTGGACCAGGATGCCGTGCACGGCGGGATCGGCATTGAGCTGGCGCACGACAGTGAGAAGCTCGGCCTGCGTCGTGGTCGAGGGCAGGCGATGGTCGAAGCTCGCCATGCCGAGCTCGGCCGCCAGCTTGCCCTTGCTGCGCACGTAGACCTGGCTGGCCGGGTCGTCACCGACCAGCACGGTGGCGAGCCCGGGCTTGGGACCGCGCTCGGCGACCAGGCGGGCGACGCCGGCCGCCACGCGCTGCTGCAGGCCCACCGCGAAGGCCTTGCCGTCGATCAACTTGGCTTGCGTCATCTCTTCTTCCCACCCGGCTCCGTCGTCCACGCGGCGATCCGCTCGGCCAGCACGGCCGGGTCGCCGGAAACACTCACTACCTTGTCGCGGCCGGTGGCGCCGCGCGTCACCTCGAAGGCCGACTTCGGCAGCCGCCACGCGGCCGCCAGCAACGCGATGATCGCCGCGTTGGCGCGGCCGTCCTCGGCCGGCGCGGTCACCGTCGCCTTGAGGGTGGCGTTGTCGCCCAGCTCGAGCGCGGTACGGCGCGCCCGCGGCTGCGCGCGCAGCTCGACCGTCACGCCGGCCGTCGCGCGGCGCAGGAAAGCCGGGTCCGCCACACGCTAGAGCCCGAGCCAGTATTCCTGGAGCAGGTGCTGCAGGAAGAAGATCAGCAGCAGGGCGATGACCGGCGAGATGTCGATGCCGCCGAGGTTGGGCAGCACGCGGCGGATCGGCCGCAGCACCGGCTCGGTCACGCGGTACAGGAAGTCGACGAACGTGCGGATGAACTGGTTGCGCACGTTGACGACGCCGAACGCGACCAGCCAGCTCATGATCGCGCTGCCGATGATGACCCAGGTGAAGATGTCGAGAATGACGTAGATTAGCTTCGCCAGCGAGATCATCGACACTCCGCAGCTCTGATGCCGGCCGGTTGCCGGCCGGGCACCCTACTCGGCGGCCAACGCCGATCACAAGCCCATTCCCGTCGGGAAGTCATGCCCGGGACAGGGTCAATTCGACGGCGCCGAGCCGCACGATGCGGGCCGCGCTGATGTCCCGCGGGCCGTGCTCGGGCAAGAGCCGCGCGCCATCGATCAGGGTGCCGCCCGGCGTGCCGAGGTCCTCCAGCCCGATGCGGCCGGGAGCCAGCAGCAGGCGGGCGTGCGGCTGGCCGACCGAGGGATCGGGCACCGACAGTTCGCCGGGCTGGGCCGACGCGCCGGTCAGCAGCAGGCTGCCGGCCTCGCCCTGGACCGCGAGGTCGACGGCGCCGCCAGCCGGCAGGGTGCCGGCTAGCCGCCAGCCGCGACGGTCGGCCAGGGCCACCGCCACGGGCGGCGGCGGCAGGGCGCCGGGCGCCGGCGGGATCACGGTCGAGGTCCCGGACGCGGGCGCGCCCGGCAGGGCCAGCCGGGCCTCGTCGCGCGGCCAGCGCATGTAGGCGAACACCCAGAGCAGGATCAGCGGCACGATCGTGCCGACCGCGGTCAGGGTCAGCAGGATGGCGCCCAGCCCGGTCCAGCCGGGCAGCCCGGCCTTCTCGACGATCCGCCAGGCCATCCAGCCGGCCAGCACGAGGCCGACCAGGGCGAACACGCTCGACAGGCCGAAGAAGCCCATCAGCGCCGCGAACTCGGCCCCCATGTCAGGCGCCTCCGGCCGGATGGGCCGAACCCGCGCGGGCCTGCGCGCCGCCGGCCTCGCCGTTCGGCCAGTCGCCGAAGGCCAGGATCGCCATCACGATGAACGCGCCGACCAGCGGCACGAGGTGGAACAGCGACAGCGCGCCGGAGTAGCCGGCGCGGGTGCAGATCCGCCAGGTCGGGATGATCAGCACCATCGCGATGACCAGGTGGGCCACCACGATGGCGAACAGCACCAGTGATCCCAGGCTCAGCAGCCAGGCCAGCGGACCCATGTCAGGCGAGCGCCACGACTTCGATCTCGACCATGACGTCGCGCGGCAGGCGCGCCACCTCGATGGTCGAGCGCGACGGCGGCTGGTCGCCGAAGTAGGTGCCGTAGACCTCGTTCATGGCGGCGAAGCTGTCCATGCTCTTCAGGAACACCGTCGTCTTGACCGCGCGGTCGAGGCCGGAACCGGCCGCCTTCAGCACGGCCTGCAGGTTCTTCAGCACCTGGTGGGTCTGCTCGGCGATGCCGCCGGCCACGACCTGGCCGGTCGCCGGGTCGAGCGGGATCTGGCCCGCGCAGTAGACCATGCCACCGGCGACGATGGCCTGCGAATAGGGGCCGAGCGCCTTGGGCGCGGCATCGGACTGGACGACCTTCTTGGACATGGCGGACACCGTGGGGGACTCCATTGGCGGAATTGCGGCGAAGCCGGCACGCTAACACAGGCCGGTTTGCTTGACAGGGGACCCGCCAACCATTATCCGCGCCTTCCTTGGGCCCTTCACGGGGTCCGGCCGGTTTGTGGGGGGCTGTAGCTCAGCTGGGAGAGCGCCTCGTTCGCAATGAGGAGGTCAGGGGTTCGATCCCCCTCAGCTCCACCAACCGGACGGTTGTCTTATGACGCGCGACAGGGGACCTTCGGTCCCATGCTCGTGAAGAAGCGTCATCCGACCCCCGCCGACCTCGGCCTCACGCCCGCGGAGGCCCGGGTCTTCCGCAAGCTCTCCAACCCGCGGCGCATCCAGGCGTACCTGTACGCCCTGCCGGCCAACTTCGAGGAAAACGGCGACACCCTGCGCTCGGTGCGCGGCGTGCTGCGCTACAACAAGGCGCACTGCCTCGAGGCGGCGTTCCTCGCGGCCTGCGCGCTGTGGCTGAACGGCGACCCGCCGCTCCTGATGGACCTCACCGCCAGCGGCGACTCCGACCACGTCGTCGCGGTCTACCGGCGCGACGGCTGCTGGGGCTCGATCTCCAAGAGCAACCATGTCTGGCTGCGCTGGCGCGACCCGGTCTACCGGACGCTGCGCGAGCTCGCGATGTCGTACTTCCACGAGTACACCAACAACGAGCGCAAGACGCTGCGCGGCCATTCCGAGGCCTTCGACCTGCGCCGCTTCCCGGTCGACAAGTGGGTCACCGGCACCCGCCACTGCTGGGAGGTCGGGGCGGCGCTCGACGACCACCCGCACCATCGCCTCATTACCGCCGCACAGGCGCGCAATCTCGCTCCTCGCGACTCCTTCGAGATGAAGGCCGACGAGCTGGTGCAGCACGAGAGCGCCGATCGCCGGCGATCCCACTGGTACTGACGAGACCGACGATGAAGTTCCTCGCCGCCTTCCTGCTCGCCACGTTCGCGCTCACCGGGCCGTCGGCCGCGCAGATCCCCGCCGAGTGGCAGGCCGCCGCGCAGGCGGTGGTCCAGGAACTGGAGCGCGACGACCCGAAGGCGGCGGCACGGCCGTGGAGCCGCGAGACGCAGCAGGGCTGGAGCCTCGCGCGCGCGTGGCGCCAGTACAACAACGGCAACATCGAGATCATCCTCGCCGAGTACCTGACCTTCGTCGCGCTGTGCCGCGCCGGCTGCGCCAACAGCACGATCGAGGGCAAGGGCTACCAGGCGATGGCCGAGCAGGTGAAGGCGCTGCGCGCCAGCGACGGCGGCCCCTACGCGATCGCCCAGCGCGCCCATGCCTGGCTGGCGACGGTGCCCGACCCGACCGGCGCGGCGGCGAAGAACGCCGCGCTGTGGAGCCGCGACCCCGAGGTCGCCTCGGCCGACTTCGCGACCGGCAATCTCTACGCGCTGTTCTGGCTGCTGGCGCAGGCCCGCCCGACCCCGCAGGAGCAAGCCGAGACGTTCGCCCGCTTCGCGATCCTGGTGCAGGGCAAGGGCTGGATCGGCACGCGCTGCCTCGACATCAGCCGCGTCGCCGCCGTCCTCGACGCGCCGCCGCGCATCGAGACGTGCCAATGAAAAAGGTCCCTCGCTGACGCTCGGGATGACAGGAAAGGGCTGTCATCCCGAGCGCAGCGAGGGACCTTTGATTCACTACGTCGCGAACTACTCCGCCGCGATCGAGTCGTGGACGAACTTCTTGGCGTCGAAGTCCTCGGCGACCTTCATGTCGTTGGCGATCAGCTGCTCGACGTCGATGTCGGCGTAGCCCATCACGCCCATGTCGCCGAGCGCCTTCTGGACCTTCGGTCCGAACAGGCCGATCTCCTTGAGGATCGGCACGACGCGGGTGAACAGGCGGGTGCGGAACGACTGCATCGAGCCCGAGTGGTAGGCGTACTCGAGCATCTCCTTGACCGGCAGGCCGGAGCGCATCCAGACCTCGCCCTGGTTGAAGCGGTCGCGCATGAAGTACAGCGCCTCGACCACGAACTCCTCGCGCTCGGCGCGCTCGGCGTCGCTGATGTGCGGGTAGTACTCGCGCAGCGCCATGCGGCCGAACGTGACGTGGCGCGCCTCGTCCTGCATCACGTAGGCGTTCACCGCGCCGGCCAGGTTGTTCTTGGCGGTGTCACGGATGCGCTGGAAGGCGGCAAGCGCGAGGCCCTCGATCAGGACCTGCATGCCGAGGTACGTGAAGTCCCAGCGGCGGTCGGTCAGCGTCTGCTCGAGCAGGTTCTTGAGCGAGTCGGTGATCGGGTAGGCCTGCTTGAACTTCTCGTGGATCAGCCGCTTGTAGCTCTCGACGTGGCGGGCCTCGTCCATCACCTGGGTCGCGGCATAGAACTTGGCGTTCATGTCCGGCACGGTGTTGACGATCTTGGCGGTCGCGATCAGCGCGCCCTGCTCGCCGTGCATGAACTGGCAGATCGAGTGGCACTGGAGATTGAAGCGCAGCCAGTCCTTTTCCTTCTCGGTCATCTTGTCCCAGAACGGCGAGCCGTAGATCGGGATCGTCTCGTCGGACATGCCCATCGGGTTGCCCTCGAACAGCTCCTGCGACCAGTCGATCCGGGTCGCGGTGTCCCACTGCTGCTGCTTGCCCTTCTCGTAGAGCTTCAGGAGGTCGGCCGAGCCGTCCTCGTACTCCCAGTTGAAGGCGATCTCGGTCTGTCCGTCGAACTTCCACTCGGTAATGTCGACGGGAAGCTGGTAGATCGTCTTGCTCGTCATTGGGGCTTGCCTCCTGGCCGTTAACGGGGTCCCATCCCACCATCGGAGCGCAAAAGTGACGCTCCGTTCATTTTTGTCGGCGTTTCCTACCACAATCTGGTAGGAGAGTCCCACGCCATTGCTCAGGTTAATGTGAACGCGGGTTTACCGGATGTCCTACAATACGCTGCGGATTGCCAAGATCATCCAGGAAACGCCGGATACCAGGTCGTACGTTTTCGATGTCCCGGCCGAGCTGGCCGACAAGTACCGCTACAAGGCCGGCCAGTTCCTGACCTTCAAGGTCACGCACGCCGACGGCGCCTTCAACCGCTGCTACTCGCTGTCGAGCGCCCCCGAGACCGACGGCGCCGCCCTGAAGGTGACGGTGAAACGCGTCACCGGCGGCAAGGGCTCCAACTGGTTTCATGACGCGCTGGCCGAGGGCCATGGCATCGAGGTGATGCCGCCGGCCGGCCGCTTCGTGCTGCGCGACGGCGACGCCCCGCTGCTGCTGTTCGGCGGCGGCAGCGGCATCACGCCGATGATGTCGCTGGTCAAGGCCGCGCTCGCGACCGGCAACCGCCGCATCCGCCTGTTCTACGCCAACCGCGACCGCGCCTCGGTGATCTTCGACGCCGAGTTCGCCGCCCTGGCCGCCGCCCATCCCGGCCGGCTGGAGGTGATCCACCACCTCGACGCCGAGCAGGGACTGACCAAGGCGGAGGAGATCGTCGCCGCGCTCAAGGGCTTCGAGGCCGCCGAAGCCTACCTGTGCGGCCCCGGCCCGTTCATGACGCTGGTCGAGCAGACGCTGCTCAAGGCCGGCCACCCGGCAGCGCGCGTGCTGATCGAGCGCTTCGAGGCATCGGGCAACGACGCGGTGCCGGTGGCGCCGGCCGCCGACGGCCAGGTCGTGCCCGACCACATAACCATCCACTTCGAGGGCAAGACCCACAAGGTGCCCTACAAGCAGGGCCAGACGATCCTCGAGGCGGCGCGGCTGGGCGGCCTCAACCCGCTGTCGTCGTGCGAGGAAGGCTTCTGCGCCTCGTGCGCGGCCAAGCGCATCAAGGGCGAGGTCAAGCTGGCCAAGAACGACATCTACACGGCCGACGACCTCGCCAATAACTGGATCCTGACCTGCCAGGGCCACTGCTTCGGGCCCGAGGTCGAGATCACCTACGACGTGGTGTAGCGATCAGCCGCGCCTCCCTGCAGGCGACGATCCTGACGATCGTCGCGGGCATCGCCGACGCCATCGGCTACATCACCATGGGCGGCGTGTTCGCCGCCAACATGACCGGCAACACCGTGCTGGCCGGCATCGCCGCCGCCGAGGGCCGCTTTCCCGACGCGCTGCGCCACATCGCGACCCTGCTCGCCTTCTTCGTCGGCGCCATGCTGGCTCGGGCCCTGCTGCGCCTGTGGCGGCGGCAGGCGCCGCCGATCCTGCTCGAGGCGGCGCTGATCGTCGTCGTCGCCCTCGTGCCGATGGACCGCGAGGCGGCGGTGCTGGTGCTGGCCTTCGCCATGGGCATCCAGGCCTCGGCCGTCACCCACTTCGGGGGCGCGGCGATCAGCACCGTCGTGGTCACCAGCACGCTGGCGCGCACCGCCGACGGCGCGGTCGACGCGCTGTGGCCGAAAGGCGGCACCGACGGCAAGGGCAAGCCGGTGGTGCAGACCTCGGGCCGGCTGGCGCTGACCTGGCTCGGCTACCTGGTCGGCGCCGTGGTCGGCGTGCTGCTGCTGAAGTCGTTCGCCTGGCCGCTGCTCTCGGCGGTCGTGCTGCTGCTCGTGCTGGTGCCGCTGCTGCCGGCTACATGGGAGGGGTGAGGCCGTTGCGGCCGTAGGCGACGCGGGCGGCCTGCCAACTGCCGTCCGGCTGCTTCGTCGCCGAGGTCACGACGAGCTTGGTGCCGGCGGTCACCTCGGCGCGGTCGCCGGTCGCGTAGGTCACGATCGCGGTCCTGGGCGTCACCTTCAGCGTCTTCTCGCCGTCCTTGTACTTGAGCGTCAGCGTCGAGCCGTCGACCGCGCTGACCGCGGTGTCGATGCTGGCGTTGGTCATGGTGGCTTGCTGGGCGCCATCCCACGGCCGGTGGCCCTCGCCGGTGCCGCGCATCGCCTCGGGAAAGATGTGGACCTCGATCGCCTCGAGCGAGCCGTCGGGCTGCGGCAGCGCGCCAGAGCCGACGTAGGTGCCCGGCTTGAGGTCGGCCAGCGTCGCCGGCACCACGGCGACGAACGGTACGCCCATCGGCGCCACCAGGACGAGGTCCTCGCCATCGCGCGTCTTCACGAACAGCTTCGGCCCATCGGCCTTCTCGACCGTACCGCGCACCCGCCGCGTCTCGGCCTGCGCCAGCGCCGGCACTGCCGGCAACACCGCCAGCGCGGTGATCAGGGTACGACGATGCATGGCGGCCTCCGCAATCAGGGAGGCAACGCTAGCGCATTTGCCGGCGAAGGGCGTTCAAGCTTGCGCGATGACGGGAAGAAAGGTCCCTCGCTGCGCTCGGGATGACAAAAAAGCTGTCATCCCGAGCGCAGCGAGGGACCTTTCGTTTTATTCCGCCGCGATCGACTTCTCGACGAACATCTTGGCGTCGAAGTCCTCGGCGACCTTGCCGTCGTTGGCGAGCTGCTCGGCGACGTCGATCTTGGCGTACTCGAGCACGCCCATCTCGGCGAACGCCTTCTGCACGCGCGGGCCCCACAGGCCGATGTCCTTGACGGTCGGCACGACGCGGCTGAACAGCCGGCCACGGAACGACTTCATCTGCTTGGAATTGGTGTGGATGTCGTCGATCACGTGGGCGGGCAGGCCGAGCCGCTCCCAGACCTCGGTCTGGTTGAAGCGGTCGCGCATGAAGTACAGCGCCTCGACCACG
>JAIUOX010000143.1 GCA_020160955.1 Pseudomonadota bacterium | reverse complement strand
TCTGATCCGTTGACCCTGCTGGCCGCCGTGGCGGCGCGCACCCGCCGCGCGGAACTGGGCACGGCGGTGCTGTTGCCGGCGCTGCGTAACCCGGTGGTGCTGGCGCAGCAGGTGGCGACGCTCGACCGCATCGCCGAGGGCCGTCTCATCCTGGGCGTCGGCATCGCCACCGACGTGCCCAACATCCGCGCCGAGTTCACCGCCGCCGGCGTGCCGTTCGACAAGCGCGTCGGCCGCATGGTCGAGGGGCTGGCGCTGTGCCGCGCGCTGTGGAGCGGCCAGCCCGTAACCTGGCCGCGGCCGGGCCACGAGGGCCGCTGGACGATGACCGACGCCGTGCTCGGTCCGACACCGCACCACCCGGGCGGTCCGCCGATCTGGATCGCCGGCGCCGTGCCGGTGTCGCGCGCCCGCGCCGGCCGGCTGTTCGACGGCTGGTTCCCCAACAGCGCGCAGCCGCAGGAATACCCGGCGCAGTTCGCCGAGGTGACGGCGGCGGCGCGCGACGCCGGGCGCGATCCATCGGCGATCACGCCGGCCGCCTACCTCACCCTGTCGCTCGACGACGATGCCGGCCGCGCCGACGAGCGGCTGAACGCCTATCTCAGCAGCTACTACGGCATGGACCCGCGCGCGATGCGCAAGCGGCAGATGAGCTTCGCCGGCTCCGCCGCGGCGGCGGCGGCCTGGCTGGCCGACTACGCGAAGGCGGGCGCCACGCATCTCGTGCTGCGCTTCGCCGGCGAGCACGATCGCCACCTCGAGGCGGTTTCCCGCCTGCGGCGCGACCTCGGTTGGTGAGTCGAACGATGAAATTCTCCCTGCACTTCGCCAGCAACACCTTTCCCGACTTCGCCGGCGCCGTGCGCGTCGCCAAGGCCGCCGAGGCGGCGGGCTTCGATTCGATCTTCGCGATCGACCACGTCGTCTATCCCGACGCCTACACCACGCCCTATCCCTACGCCGCCGGCGGCCGCCTGCCGATGACGCGGGCCAGCGCCTTCCCCGACCCGCTGATCTGGATTGCCAGCGCCGCGGCGGTGACGACGACGCTGCGCTTCATGACCGGCGTGCTGATCCTGCCGCTGCGCGACCCGTTCGTGCTGGCCAAGCAGGTCGCGACGCTCGACGCGATGAGCGGCGGCCGCTTCGAGCTGGGCATCGGCGTCGGCTGGCTGAAGGAAGAGTTCGAGGCGCTGGGCCAGCCGTTCGAGCAGCGCGGCCGCCGCGCCGACGAGTACATCGCCGTCATGCGGGCGCTGTGGGCGGGCGACGGCGCCAGCTTTTCCGGCCGCTACGTCAGGTTCGAGGGCGTGAGCTGCAACCCCAAGCCGGTTGGCCGCGTGCCGATCGTGGTCGGCGGCCACTCCGAGGCGGCGGCCCGCCGCGCCGGCCGGCTGGGCGATGGCTTCTTCCCGTCGATCGGCGCGCAGGTCGACACCACGCCGCTGTTCGAGGTGGCGCGCCGCGCCGCCGTCGAGGCCGGTCGCGACCCGGCCGCGATCGAGATGCTGGCCGGCTGCCCGGCGCTGCTGCCCGGTTCGGGCGCCGAGCCGCGGGCGGCGATCGAGGAGCGGCTGCGAATGGGAATCGGCCGCATCGTCGTCCCGGTCGGCGCCTTCCTGCCCGATCTCGAGGACAACCTGGCCCGGTTCGGCGACACGGTGATCCGCCGGTTCGAGCACATCGGCTAAGTCCAGTCGCGAGTGCGTGATCAGGCCTGCCGCCGGTGCATGGGCGATCTGAAAGGATGTCAGCTTGCTGAAAGGTGGGTGCCGTAAGAGCCTCCCCACCGTGAATACCAACCTGAATCCGGAAATCATCCCGCTGTTCGCCACGCCGATCATTCGGCTGGATGTCCCTGACGCCGCGCAGCTGACCGCCGACCTGCGGCGCGTCATCGAGGAGCGCGAGAAGGTGCAGGAGACCACGCACCACTCCAACTATGGCGGCTGGCAGTCGACCTGGGACATGGACCGCTGGGGCGGTGCGCCGGCGATCAAGCTGTTGGCGCATGCCCGCAACCTCGCCAACCGCGTCACCACCGACCGCAAGGGTAACATCGGCGCCGGCCCGCATCCCGGCTACTTCGCGGTGACCTGGCACGGCAACATGTGGGCGAACATCAACCGCACCGGCCACGCCAACGAGTTCCACTCGCACCCCGGCGCCTACTGGAGCTGCGTCTACTACGTCGACGACGGCGGCTGCGGCGACGATCCCGCGCTGGGCGGCGAGCTCGAGTTCATGGACCCGCGCGGCGCCCTGCCGGCGATGAACGCGCCGCACCTCGCGGTAGACATGCCGGGCGGCCTGTCGGCCGGCGTGACCGAGCGCTTTGCCCCCAAGGTCGGGCGCCTCGTGATGTTCCCGTCGTGGCTCTACCACCAGGTGCGGCCGTACTTCGGCGACCGGACGCGTATCTCGATCGCGATGAACTTGAGCCTGTAAGGGAAAGGTCCCTCGCTGCGCTCGGGATGACAAGGAAGAGCTGTCATCCCGAGCGCAGCGAGGGACCTTTCCGCTACAGGAACGCCTTGCGAATGCGCGCCCAGTCGGCCAGCGCCGCTTCCTGGCCCGGCACCAGCTGGATCGTGAACTGGGTGTAGCCGGCGGCGCGCAGCGCATCGATGCGGCTCACGATCTCGGCCTCGGGCGCGGTGAAGGTCGTGCTGGCGATCAGCTCGGCGCTGACGAAGGGACGCTCCTCCGGCTTCACGAACATCAGGTGGCCGCGGTGGTTCTCCAGCCACGGCGCGTCCTTCGGCTCGAACTTCTGCGCCAGCTCGACGTAGTCCTGCAGCTCGCGCGTGCCCTTCGACACCATGGTCATGGTCGGCGCCAGCCCCATCAGCACCTCGTCGGCGGCGCGGTGCAGCGCCACCGCGGCGCGCGGCCCGGCCTGCGCCATGGCGCGCTCGGAATCGGCCGGCTCGCCGTCCTTCAGCACGCAGCCCAGCGCGAACGCCGTCGCCTGCAGGTCGGAGAGCGCGTGCCCGGCCTCGCTCCACGCCGCGCGCATCGCCTGCACTTCCTTGATGCCGGCATCGACCTTGCCGACGAAGTCGATCCAGCCGGCCTTGAACTTCGCCGTCAGCGCGCGGGTACGCGGGCCGAACGCAGACAGGTGCAGCGCGATCGGGTCGGTGGTGTTGAACAGCGGCAGCTCGGGATTGAGGAAGCGGATCTTCTTCTTCTGTCCCTCCATCTCGAACTCGACCGTCTCGCGCGCCAGGAGGCCGTAGACCTGCCGGATGTAGGTCTCCATGTCCTTGACCTTGATCGCGCCGAAGCCCATCGCGCGCCGCGCCGTGAAGCCGGTGCCGACGCCGAAGTCGATGCGGCCGGGGGCCAGCTGGTTCAGCGTCGCCAGCGCGTTGGCCGTCACCGGCGCGATGCGGTTGGACGGCACCAGCACGCCGGTGCCGAGGCGGATGCGCTTCGTGTTGACCGCCGCCGCGCCCATCGCGACGAAGCAGTCGGCGCTCAGCATCTGGGTGTCGTAGAACCAGGCGTGGCTGAAGCCCAGTTCCTCGGCTTCGCGCACGACGCGCCACGAATCCGCTGCCGTGGGCAGGGCGATGCCGAAATCCATGGGGTCCTCCCGGGTCAGGTGTCGGCGAGTGCCTTGAGCATGCGGTCGCGGCCGGCGAAGTCGCCGTCGGCATGGACCGGCTGCAGGCAGACATGCGTGGCGCCGGCCGTGAAGTGGGCGCGCAGGCCCTTCTTCACCGTCTCGGCGTCGCCCCACAGGCACATCGCGTCGATGAAGCGGTCGCTGCCGCCGTTGGCGAGGTCGGCCTCGGAGAAGCCGATGCGCAGCCAGTTGTTGCGGTAGTTCGGCAGCACCATGTAGCGCGCCAGTTCCTTGCGGCCGAGTTCGCGCGCCTTGATCGGGTCGGTCTCGATCGTGACCTTCTGCTCGACCGCGAGGATGCGGTTCGGCCCGAGGATCGCGGCCGCTTTCGCGGTGTGCTCGGGCGTCACGTTGTACGGCACCGCGCCGCGCGACAGCTCGGCCGACAGCGCCAGCATCTTCGGGCCCAGCGCGGCCACCACGACCGGCAGGTCGGCGCCGCCCTCGTTCTTCAGGCCCTCGAGGTAGGCACGCATCGCCGGGATCGGCTTGTCGTAGCGGTGGCCGCGCACGCCCTCGACCATCGGGATGTGGCTGACGCCGACGCCGAGGAAGAAGCGGCCGCCGTACCACTCGTTCAGCGAGATGGTGGCGCGCTTGGCGGTGTAGGCGTCGCGGGCATAGATGTTGGCGATCGAGCTGCCGATCACCAGCCGGTTGGTCTTCGACAGCAGGTAGCCGGCCAGCGACATCGACTCGTAGCCGCGCGATTCGGGGTACCACAGGGCCGAGTAGCCGTTGCCCTCGACCGCGTGGGCGAGGTCGGCCAGTTGCGCCCCGTTGAGCTTGTCGGTCGCGTACCAGACGCCGAGACGACCCAGTGACATCGCAAATCTCCTGTCGAAGGGCGGCAGATTGGCACCGGCGGAATTGAGGCACCACCCGAAACTCGGTAGGCTGCGAAATGCCTGTTGCCAGTGCGCTGGTCTGCGTTCGTTGCAGCGCCCGCTACGCGGTCGATCGTTTCGCCGACGACTGCCCCGCCTGCCGTTCGGCCGGCGCCCCGTCCAACCTCACCGTCGCCTACGAGACGTCGCCCGGCGACGGTCTTCCGCGCCGCGAGACGCCACGCCGGCCCGGCTTCCAGCCGCGCTCGATGTGGCGCTGGGACGGTTTTCTGCCCGTGGCCGCGGCCGACGCCGTCAGCCTGGGCGAGGGCGACACGCCGCTGCTGCCGGTCCCCGGCCTCGGGCTGGGCGACCTCTGGATCAAGGACGAGTCGCGCAACCCGACCTGGTCGTTCAAGGACCGGCTGGCCTCGGGCGCGCTCAGCATGGCCAAGCGCTTCGGCGCCAGGGTGATCGCCTCCTCGTCGTCGGGCAATGCCGGCGCGGCGGCGGCGGCCTACGCCGCCAAGGCCGGGCTGCCCTGCATCGTCTTCACCTTCGTCGGCTCGGCTGGGCCGCTGGTGCTGCAGATGCGGGCCTACGGCGCGATGGTCGTGAAGGTCGCCGACAAGGCCGACCGCTGGCGGCTGCAGTCGGCCGGCGTGCGCGCCTTCGGCTGGTACCCCACTTCGCCGTTCTTCGGCCCGGTGGTCGGCAGCAACCCCTACGGCATGGAAGGCTACAAGACGATCGCCTACGAGATCGCCGAGGCGTTCGACTGGTCGCCGCCCGACTGGTGCGTCCTGCCGGTCTGCTACGGCGACGCGCTGTACGGCATGTGGAAGGGCTTCGAGGAACTCAGGGCGCTGGGCTGGATCGACCGCGTGCCGCGCTTCGTGGCGGCCGAGGTCTCGGGCTCGCTGGCCGCGGCGATGACCGGCGGCGACGCGATGCCGCCCGACGTCGCGCGCAACGCGCCGTCGATCGCCACCTCGATCGGCGCCTCGCAGGGCACCGTGCAGTCGCTCGAGGTTCTGCGGCGCTCGCGTGGCGCGGCGGTGGCGGTGGGCGACGACGACCTGCGGCGCTGGGTGGTGACCCTCGCGGCGAAGGAAGGACTCTGGCCGGAAGCCTCGTCGGTGGCGCCGTTCGCCGCCATCGAGCGGCTGCGCGCCGACGGCACCATCGCGCGGCACGAACGTTGCGTGGCGCTGATGACGGCGAGCGGCCTCAAGGACCCCGGTCCGATCGAGGCCGCGCTGCCCGACCCGCCGCTGGTGCGCGGCGGCCTGACCGAGCTGATGAGCGCGCTGAAGGACGCCTACGGATTCGACCATGGCTGAGTACGGCATCTCGATGGACGGCCGCGCGCCCGTCACCGACATCCCCGCCCAGGCGCAGGCCGCGGAGGCGGGCGGGGCAGCGACGCTGTGGATCGCCTGCCACCTGTTCCTGCGCGACCCGATCACCATGGCCGCGCTGGCGCTCGGCGCCACCCGGCGCATCAAGGTCGCGCTGATGGCGATGAGCCCCTACTCGGTGCACCCGGTCTACATCGCCATGGCCGCGGCGACGCTGGACGAGATGTATCCCGGCCGCGTCATCCTGTGCCTCGGCGCCGGCGCGCCGGCCGACCTCAAGGCGGCGGGCCTCGAGGCGACGCGGCCGCTGGTCACGATCGACGAGACGGTCCGGATCTGCCGCGCCCTGCTGGCCGGCGAGATGATCGACTTCCAGGGCCAGGCCTTCCATGTCGCCGGCCGCCGGCTGGCCAACGGCGGGCGCCGCGTGCCGATCGTGATCGCCGCCTCGCGGCCGCGCATGCTGAAGTTCGCCGGCCAGGCGACCGACGGCGTGCTGCTGTCGGCCGCGACCTCGCCGCCGTTCGTGCAGGCCTGCCTCGCCGCGGCGGCCTCGCCCGCGCCGGGCTTCGCGAAGGTCGGAATCGTCTACACCAAGGTGGCCGACAGCGAGCGCGCGGCGATCGACCCGATCCGCCGGCCGATCGGCTTCGTGCTGCGCGGCGCCCACCACGCCGAGAACATCCGGCTGTCGGGCGCGGCGCTCGACCAGGCCGCGCTGTGGCAGGCCTACGCCGCCGAGAACTGGCCCGAGGTCGACCGGCTGGTGAGCGACGATGTCGTGCGCCGTCACGCCGCCGTCGGCACGCCCGCCCAGGTCAGGGCGAAGCTCGAGGAGTACCGCGCGATCGGCCTCGACGAGGTGGTGATCGGCGGCGCCGACGACGTCGCCTCGATCACCGCGGCCCTGGCCGCGGCGGGGGCCGGATCGAGAGGGTGACATGAAGTTCAGCATCTGCCTGCCGACCGGCTTCGAGGGGGTGATGTACCCCATCCCCTTCGTGCAGCCCGGCGACTTCGTGAGGCTGGCCCAGCTCTGCGAGCGGCTGGGCTACGATTCGGTGTGGGGCAACGACCACATCACCAGCCAGCACTACGTGCGCGACCTCTACCCCGACAAGGCGCCGGCTTTCTACGAGTTGATGACGGTGCTGTCGTTCTGCGCCGCCGCGACGACGCGCATCCGCGTCGGCACGGCGCTGGCCGTGCTGCCGATGCGCGACCCGTTCTGGCTGGCCAAGCAGGCCGCGACGCTCGACCAGATGTCGGGTGGCCGGCTGGTGCTGGCGCTGGGCATCGGCGCCTACCGCGAGGAATTCGCGGCCTGGGCGCCGCGCCTCGCGCCGACGGCGCAGCGCGGCGAGATGCTGGACGAGGGGCTGGAGCTGATGCGCCGGCTGTTCAGCGAGCGGCGGGTGACGCACGAGGGCAAGTACTACGCGGTGCGCGACGTCGAGATGTACCCCAAGCCCAAGGCCGACCCGTTCGCGCTGTGGGTCGGCGGCCACAACATGGAGACGGTCGAGCGCGCCGCCCGCGTCGCCACCGGCTGGCTGCCGGGCTGGCGGCCGTGGCCCGAGCTGGAGGAGCGCATCCGCCACCTCAAGACCCGCGCCGCCGAGCTCGGCCGCGACCCGGCCGGTATCGAGATCGCGCCGCAATTCTCGGTGACCATCGCCAAGACCGCCGAGGAAGCCGAGAAGCGCTACATGGAGTCGGGCCTGGTCGCCCACCGCAAGTCGCTGTCCTACACCGGCCGCGACCTCTCCAAGCAGGTCGTCGCCAACCTGGTCGGCTCGCCCGACCTGATCCTCGAGAAGATCGAGGGGTTGAAGAAAATCGGCGTCGACCACGCCTGCGGCCTGATGATCCCCGCCGACAGCATGTCCGAGCTGGAAGACCAGGTGGAGTGGTTCGCCAAGGTGGCGATCAAGGCGTGAAGGGTCCCTCGCTGCGCTCGGGATGACAGGCCTTTTCTTGTCATCCCGAGCGCAGCGAGGGACCTTTCGGATCAACCGACAACGTGCGGAATCACCTCTTCGCCGAACACCTGCATCTGGTCGATCAGCTCCTGCACCGAGTTGGCGGCGAAGTAGAGGCCGAGCAGGTGGGTGACGCCGGCCTCGCGGAAGGCGTTGGCCTTGTCGACGATCTCAGCCGGCGTGCCGATCAGGTTGATCTCTTCATGCGTCGCGGCGCCCTGGCCCTTCAGCGTCGACTTGGACAGCGACACCAGGTGCTTGTTCATCTGGCTCTGGCGGAAGCGCTCGATCGCGGCCTCGCGGGTCTTGCCGACATGGACAACGAACTGCGGCGCGACCTCGACGGTCTTCGGATCGCGGCCGGTCTTGGCGCATTCCTCGCGCATCAGCCTGACGCCCTCGCGCACCCGGTCGACATGGATGCCGGCCGGCAGCCAGCCGTCGGCCCACTTCACGGTGCGGGTGATGTTGTTGAAGTTGTTGCCGCCGACGTAGAGCGGCACGCGCTTCTGCAGCGGCTTGGGGTACAGCTCGACGTCGCGGAACTTGTAGTAGCGGCCCTCGAAGCTCGCGACGCGCTCGCCGAACAGCAGGTTCAGCGCCTGCAGGCCCTCGTCGACGATGTCGCCGCGGTCCATCTTGGCGTCGGGCTGAAGCGCCTTGAACTCCTCGCGGTAGGCGCCGATGCCGACGCCGATCTCCAGCCTGCCCTTGCCGAAATGGTCGAGCGTGGCGATCTGCTTGGCGGTGACCACGATGTCGTGGCGCATCGGCAGCACCAGCACGCCGGTGCCGACCTTGATCTTCTTGGTCTCCGACAGGACGAAGGCGTAGGTCACCAGCGGTTCCCAGAAGCGCGGCGGCACCGGGAACTCGGCGCGCACGTAGTTCTGGGTCGTCATGTGGTCGTTGCCCCACACCGAGTCGTAGCCGAACTTTTCCGCCGCCTGGGCGATGCGGATGACGTTCTCGGGATCGGAGAACGGGATCGGGTAGGTCAGGCCTTCCATCCCGGTCGGCAGGCCGGCACTCACGCGCATCGCTTCTCTCCCTGTATTCGCTACTCGGCGGCGACGGCGCGCAGACGGGCCGTCTCGGCCTCGTCGACGACGCCCTCGGCCGACACCGCGACGCCGTAGTCGCGGCGCGCCGCCTCGACCGAGACGAAGCCGAGGCGGACATCCTCGGCGACCAGCGCGGCGGGGCGCCGCCGCGGGTCGCCGAGGCCGCCGCCGCCCGGCTGGCTGATGATCACCCGGTCGTTCATCGGCACGGTCTGCTGGCCCTTGCCGCGCAGCGTCTTGCCCGACTTCAGCACCAGCGTGCCGGCCGCGCCGTTGCGTCCGCCGTCGCGGCCGCGCGGCGGGTGGTCGATGCGGTCGTAGTAGGCGCTGATCGCGAACGGCGCGGTGTCGAGCGAGGCGACCTCCAGCACCTGGCCGAGGCCACCGCGGAACTCGCCGGCGCCGCCCGAGTCCTGGCGGTACTCCTTGCGCCACACGACGATCGGCGAGACCGCCTCGTTGACCTCGATCGGCACGTTCTTGACGCCGCTCGGGAAGGCGGTGGCCGACAGGCCGTCGGCGCCCGGCCGGGCGCCGGTGCCGCCGGCATGGAAGCTCATCACCGTGAAGGGCTGGGCATGCACCGTCTCGGCGGGATCGCCGTCGGTGCGGCCGGGACCTCCCAGCGCGAACAGGTTCCACAGGCACGAGGTGCCCTCGGCCGGCACGCCGTCCGGCAGGGCCTGGTGCAGGCAGCCGAACATCACGTCGGGCAGCATCTGGCCGGTGACATGGCGGGCCGCGACCGGGGCGGGCTTGCGCGCGTTCAGGATCGAGTCCTCAGGCGCGGTGACGCGGATCACCGACAGCGAACCCTCGTTGTTCGGCACCTTGGGCGCCACGATGCACTTCACGCCGAACGAGGCGTAGGCCTCGGTGTAGCAGACCGGGACGTTGATGCCGTAGGCCGACACGCCGGACGTTCCCGAGAAGTCGACGTCGATGCCGGACTCGCCGATCGTCATGGCGGCGACCAGGTCGAGCGGCTTGTCGTAGCCGTCGACCCGCATCGTGTAGCGGTAGGTGCCCGGCTTGATCTTGCGGATCGCCTCGAGCGAGGCCTGCTTCGACTTCTCGAGGATGTGGCGGCCCAGCCGCCCGAGGTCGTCGATCGCGAACTCGTCCATCATCTCGATCAGGCGGCGGCAGCCGATCTCGTTGCAGGTCGCCAGCGAGTAGAGGTCGCCCACCACCTGGATCGGTTCGCGCACGTTGGCGCCGACGATCTCGACCAGCGTCTCGTCGACCTTGCCCTGGTGGGCGAACTTCATCAGCGGGATGTAGAGGCCTTCCTCGTAGACCTGGCGCGCGTCCGTCGTCATGCCGCGGCCGCCGATGTCGACGACGTGGCAGGTCGAGGCGAACAGCGCCACCATCCGGCCGCGCCGGAAGGTCGGCGTGACGAAGGTGAAGTCGTGCAGGTGGCCGGTGCCCTTCCACGGGTCGTTGGTCAGGAAGATGTCGCCTTCCTTCATGGTGTGCGCCGGGAACTTCTCGAGGAAGTGGCGCACCGCGCGGGCCATCGAGTTGATGTGGCCCGGCGTGCCGGTCACCGCCTGGGCCAGCATCGCGCCGTCGAGGTCGAACACGCCGGCCGACAGGTCGCCGGCCTCGCGCGTCGAGGTCGAGAAGCCGGTGCGGATCAGGGCCAGCGCCTGTTCCTCGACGACCGCGATCAGGCGGTCCCACATCAGTTGCAGGCGAATGGGCGAAAGCGGGTCGTTGGGGCTCATCACGATACCCTTTCCAACAGGATGGCGCCGATCGGGGTGATGCGGGCCGCGAAAGTGCGCGGCACCACGGTGGTGGTCTCGTCCTCGGCGACGATCGCCGGGCCGGGCACGAGGCTGCCGGTCTCGAGGTCGGCGCGGTGGTAGACCGGCACCGTCTTCATGTCCTGGTCGACCGGGTCGTAGAGGGCGCGCTGGCCGCGCGGCGTGGCCGGCTTGTCGGCGGGCTGCGGTGCGACGCGCGGCAGCGGCGCCTGCTCGGCGGCCAGCCGCAGCGTCCAGTTCATGATCTCGACCGCCAGCCCCGGGATCGTGCGCCCGAAGGTGGTGGCGTAGCCTTCCTCGTACAGCTTGACCAGGCGCTCGCGCGAAGCGGCGTCGAACGGGCCGGGCGGCAGGCTGACCGTGATCTCGTGGCCCTGGCCGCGGTAGCGCATGTCGGCGGTGCGGGTCGCCACCAGCGTCGCCGCCGGCGCGCCCGCCTTGACCACCGCCTCGGCTTCGGCGTGCATCTCGGCGAACAGCCGGTTCACGAAGTCCGGGTCGAAGGTCTCGTCGAGCCGGACGTAGCGGCTGCGCACGACCTCGTAGGCGACCGGCGCCATCAGGAAGCCGACCGCCGAGCCGACGCCGGCGCCGCTCGGCACCATGACGCGGCGGATGCCGAGCTTCTCGGCCAGCCGCGCGGCGTGGATCGGCGCGGCGCCGCCGAAGGCGATCATGGTGCGGTCGTGCAGTTCCTTGCCGCGCTCGACGGCGCGGAGGTCGACATAGCCGAAGAGCGGCGCGGCGTCGTAGGTGAGCGGGCTCTCCGGGATGAGGCCGAGAAGCGCGTCGAGGCCCGGCCCCTCCGCCGCCGCCATCATGTCCCATCGGAAGCCGGTCCCCGTCTCGCCGATCCCCTCGGCGCGGGCCATGCTAGGGCAGGCGCCGGCGAAAACGAAGCGGCGCGGGTATCGCCTGCAATTCGAACATACTTGCGATATTCGAATATCCATGCCCTACTCCGCCCGCGCGGGCCAGGCTTCCCGCCGCCTCCCCGGCATCGATCGTGAGCAGCCGGTGCAGCCCGAGGTTGCGCATCAACTCCAGGTTTCGCGGCGCCGCGCGCGTCACCACGATGCTACCCACCGGCTTCCGCTTGCGCAGCTCGATCGCGGCTCCGGCGAGCACGCCGAGCGCCGTGAAGCGCGGCAGGCCTGACAACCGGACCGTGCGCCGCGCGAGGTCGAAGCGCGCCAGCCACAGCCCGAGCAGTACGAGGGTCGCGCCCATGAGCAACCGAAGCCCGAGCACCGAGGCCCCGGCGAGCGCGAGGGAGACGATGACGAGCGCGCGGCTGGCCCAGGTCGGTGTCGGCGCGAGCCGAGAGAGCTCGAGCCGCTCGGCCACGATGGTGAGCACGAAAAACGACATCCACTGCGGGGTGACGTCGAAGACCGTCGCGCCGTGTGCCCAGCCGAGCGTGCCCGCGAAGGACGCGACCGAGCCGAGCAGCATGAGCCAGGTGAACGCGGCGGACTGCCTTCGAATGATGGCGGCGTTCACGATGAGGGTGAACGCGACCGCGACGACGAAGAGGCCCGGTGCGAACGAGAGCTGGGCCAGCAAGGCGAGCGTCGCTGCGATGCTGACGACTGGCGCGGCCAGAGCCCAGCTTCGACCCAGCGCGACGGCGCGCTCGAGCGAGATGACGGTGCCGAAGACGCCGAGCACGAAGAAGGGGCCGTGGCGGTCGGCAACCGAGGGGCCGAAGCCGATGGCGAGCCCGAGCCGCGCGAGGCCTCCGAGCACGGCGGTCAGCGCAGCAGCGGCGACGAAGAGCAGAAGACCCCGACGAACGGTCATCATCGATGCCTCGCGAGCTGATCTGTCCCGCTCGAACGAACCGCTGAC
>JAIUOX010000142.1 GCA_020160955.1 Pseudomonadota bacterium | reverse complement strand
GGGAAAGTGCCTGGCCGCCAGCGCGATGGCGCGCGCGGTGCCGCGCGTCAGCGTCGCCGCGCCGTCGGCCACGCTCAGCCCTTCCGCCCAGCCATCGGAAAAGTCGCCGCGGTCGAGCGACTTGGGCGGCACCTTCGCGAAGTAGCGATGCTCGGCGAAACGCGTGAGCCGCGTGGCGTCGACCTTGCCCGACGCGGCCAGCATGCCGTCGCGGTCGAACCGCATCCCGGCGCGGCGCGCGCACCAGTCGTCGATCGGGCCGTTGCCGGGGCCGGTGTCGAAGGCGAGCAGCGCGCCGTCCGCGCCGATCCACGTCACGTTGCCGACCCCGCCGATGTTCACCACCGCCAGCGGACGCGGCAGGCCCTGCGCCAGCGCGGCGTGGAACACCGGCACCAGCGGCGCCCCCTGCCCGCCCGCCGCCACGTCGGCCGAGCGCAGGTCGCTCACGACCCGGACACCCAGCGCGCGGGCCAGCGCCTTGCCGTCGCCGACCTGCCAGGTGAAGCGCCGCTCCGGGCGATGGGTGATGGTCTGACCGTGGAAGCCCACGACGTCGAGCGTCGCGAGGTCGGTGCCGCTCTCGGCCGCCCAGCGCCGCACCGCGTCGACATGGGCCTCGGTGACCGCCCGCTCGGCCTCGCGCGTCGCCTCGTTCGGGGCGTCGGCGCCGAACGCGGCCCGGATGCGGCGGCGGGCCGCGTCGTCGTAGGGCACCGTGAGGTACGCCCCGGTGGCGGCCACGGTCTCGCCGTCGGTCTCGATCAGCGCCACGTCGACCCCGTCGACCGAGGTGCCGCTCATCAGGCCAAGGGCGCGCAGAATCGGCGGGTTCATGGGGATCCGGGGGCCTTTTCGGTCCGTTGAGAGGCGGGCGGCACCGTGTTACACCCCCGGCCCTTCACGGACAATTCGCCGGCGGGCAGTGCAGGCTGGCGGTATGGGCGGACAGATGGCGGGCTTCAGGTCGGATTTCATGCGCATCGTGCACGAGCGCGGCATGGTGCACCAGTGCAGCGACGCGGCGCGGCTCGACGAGCTGCTGGCCACCGGCGTGCGCACCGCCTACATCGGCTTCGACTGCACCGCCGACTCGCTGCATGTCGGCCACCTGCTGCAGATCATGCTGCTGCGCTGGTGGCAGAAGTCGGGTCACAAGCCGATCGCGCTGATGGGCGGGGGCACCACCAAGGTCGGCGATCCCTCGGGCCGCGACGAGACCCGCCAGCTGCTCACCAACGAGCAGATCGACGCCAACATGGCGAGCATCAAGCGCAGCTTCGCCAACTACCTGTCGTTCGGCAGCGGCCCGACCGACGCGGTGATGGCCAACAATGCCGAGTGGCTCGACACGCTGCTCTACATCCCGCTGCTGCGCGACGTCGGCCGCCACTTCTCGGTCAACCGCATGCTGACCATGGACTCGGTGCGGCTGCGGCTCGAGCGCGACCAGCCGCTGACCTTCCTCGAGTTCAACTACATGATCCTGCAGTCCTACGACTTCGTGGAACTGCATCGCCGCCACAAGTGCATCCTGCAGATGGGCGGCTCGGACCAGTGGGGCAACATCGTGATGGGCGCCGACCTCGGCCGCCGCACCGAGGGCGCCGAGCTGTTCGCGCTGACCTCGCCGCTGCTCGCCACCGCGTCGGGCGCCAAGATGGGCAAGACCGCCGCCGGCGCGGTGTGGCTGAACCCCGAGCGGCTGCGGCCCTACGACTTCTGGCAGTTCTGGCGCAATACCGAGGACGCCGATGTCGGCCGCTTCCTCAAGCTGTTCACCGACCTGCCGCTCGACGAGATCGCGCGCCTCGAGGCGCTGCAGGGCCAGGAAATCAACGAGGCGAAGAAGATCCTCGCCACCGAGGTGACGACGCTGGCGCACGGCAAGGCCGCCGCCGACGAGGCCGCGGAGACGGCGCGCCGCACCTTCGAGGAAGGCGCGCGGGCCGAGACCCTGCCGACCGTCGAGCTGCCGCGCGCCCGGCTCGCCGCCGGGATCGCCGCCTTCGAACTGCTGCACGAGGCCGGCCTCGCCGACAGCCGCAACGAGGCGCGCAAGCTGATCAAGGGCGGCGGCGGCCGGCTGAACGACAAGCCGTTCGCCTCCGACACCGCCACCGTGGGCGAGGCCGATCTCGACGCCTCCGGCACGCTCAAGCTGTCGGCCGGCCGCAAGCGCCACGTCCTGGTCAAGGCGGTCTGAGAACCGGCGCGGGCCTCAGGGCGCGCGCTGCATCTCCGGCGACGGCGGCGGCTGGGCGACATCGGCCGGCGCCGTGAACAGTTCGCGCAGGGCGCCCGGTGTCACGGCCGACATGATGTTGACGTCGGTCCGCAGGTCGTCGAGCGGCCCCGACAGCGAGTAGGAAACGGCGAACAGGCCGCCATCCTTGCCGCCGGTCAGCAGCGGCCCGAGCAATGGCACGTTGGACAGCAGGTTGTTGAGCTGGAAGGCCGGCACCACGACGCCGGACAGCTTGGCCGTGTCGTTGGCGAGATCGACGTAGCCCTGCGCCGTCAGCCCGATCGACTGGCCGCTGGTCCGGCCGTTGCGGATCGACACGCGGTCGCCCAGCTTGGACACCTTGGCCTCGAGGTTGTCGAACTGCTGCAGCGAGTTGCCGGCGCGGCCCAACCCGTCGATCGCCGCGTTCAGCGTGCCGATGTGCGGCCGCGCCGCCGTCACCTTCTGCAGGCGGAACGGTCCCATCTTGAGGAAGCCGTCGAGCGGCGCCCCGGCGGCGGTGTCGTCGTACTGGCCCTCGATGTGGAGGTAGCCGTTGACCAGGCCGTCGATCCAGCCGGCCTCGCTCAGCATCTGCCCGAAGTCGGCGACGTAGAGGAACAGCTTGCGCCCCGGCTTGCCCGGCGACACGCGGAAGGTCGAGCCCTTGCCGCCGCCCACCGTCATGTCGGCGAAGGCGATGCGGTCGCCCGCGAGGTCGAGCCGGCCGTTGACGTAGCCCAGCGTGCCGCGCTCGGTCAGCACGTTCTGGACCTGGAGCTGCATGCGCGTGCTGGTCTGCGCCGCCGCCGCCGGTCCGGCCGGCGCCTTGGCCGCCGCGGCGTCGCGGTTGCGGATCGCCTCGCGCACCCGCGGCAGCTCGATGGCCGCGCCCTTGATCGACAGCTCGACGCCGCCCGGCAGGCGCTTCCAGTCCAGCGCGACGTCGGACTTGCCGAGGCGGAACTGCTGCAGCGCGACCTGCTGCAGGACATTGTCGCCGGTGAACCGCACCGAGCCCTTGCCCGCCAGCCCGTCCGACTTGCCCTCGAAGTCGATGCTCGACAGCTTGCCGCCGGCCGCCAGCTTGATCGTCGCCTGGGCCTGCCCGTCCGTCCCCGCCGGCTTGCGCCAGGCCACCGGCGCGACGTCGAGCGTCGCCGCCTTGAGGTCGAACTTGCCGATCACCTCGCCGGTGCCGTTGAGCGCCACCTGGTACGACAGGGTCGTGCCGATCGGGCCGCTGACGAACGGCTCGACCGGCGTGAAGCCGGCCTTGGCGACCAGCGGCGCGGGAATGTCGCCCTTCAGCTCGTAGCGCCGCCGGAACGGTGCCTTGGCACCGAACATCTCGCGCCACGCGATCTCGACCGGCGCGCCGTCGAGCTTGCCGGTGCCGCTGACCGACAGTTCGGGGCCGGCATAGCGCACGCGTGCCGTGGCGTCGGACAGGCTGACCTCGCCGACCGCGTTCTTCAGCGAGAAGCTGGTCAGCGTCGCGTCGGCCGACAGCTCGAGGTCGGACATGCCCAGCGTGGCGACCAGCGGGAACGCCAGCGAGACATCGACCGTGACGTCGCCACCCAGCCGCCGGTAGTCGTAGAGCACGTCCTTGGACAGGCCGAGCTGGGGTCGCGCGAGGAAGCGGATGACCTCGGGCGCCGTGCCGGCGATGGTCATGCGGATCGCCGCCTGCTGGGCCGGCCGGTCGAGACCGGTCAGGTCGATCGAGGTGCCGCTCAGCCGCAGCCCGACCGAGGAACCGCTCACGACGTCGAAATGCAGGGTCCCCGCCTCGTAGCGCGCCGTGCCGGTGACGCCCTGCAGTTCGGGCATGTGCGGCATGTAGCGGACCTTGAGGTCGCGGTAGCCGAGCAGCCCGACCAGCTTGTCGACCTTCGTCTCGGCGATGTCATTGCCCGGGGCACTCAGCGCGAAGTCGGCGGCGATGTCGAGCTGGCCCTTCGACAGGTTGGCCAGCGACCATTCGCGGCCACCCGGCGCGAACGGCAACGGCCAGTAGTCGCCGAGGCGATCGACCGGGACTTCCTTGACCTCGACGCGGCCGACGAACACCTGGCCCTCGGGCTTCTTCTCGCCGGCGCCGGTGATCGTCACCTTGGCGGCGCCGAAGTCCATGTCGGCCCGCTCGATGGTCGCGGTGTGGGTCCTCGCGTCGATCACGCCGCGGGCATTGATCGAGCGGACCCGGTGGGTGGCCGGCAGGATGCCGGGCAGCCGGATGTCGCCGTTGCCGCCCGTGACCTCGACCTCGATGCCGCGCACGTTGCCCTCGCCATCGGCGTCGATGTAGAGCCGGCCGGCCAGCGCGAGGTCGACGCCGCGCAGCAGTTCGACGTCGGGCGACAGGTCGGCCAGCATCGAGGGCTTGAAGCCATCGACCCCGGCGACCAGCGCGATGCGGCTGCGGTCGCGGGCGTAGACGCCCGACAGGTTGACGTCGACCCAGTTGCCGCCCGCGCCGGTCAGGCGCGCCGACGCGGCGATGCTGACGCCTTCCTTGTCGCGGCTGAGCCGGGCGCGCGCATCGGGCGCGGTCCACGAGAGGCCGGTCTTGACGTCGCGCAGCGTCACCTTGGCGTGCTCGATCTGGATGCGGTCGAGCCGGCCCAGCAGCGACTTGTCGTTGGGCTCCGAGAACAGCTGCTCGACCAGCAGCAGCACCGCCTCGCTCTGCGACTGCGCGCCGGTATCGGCGAACACGCGGCGCAGCATGCCGCCCTCGCGCGCGATGTTGGCCTCGATCGTCGGGCCGGAAATCGTGATCGAGGTCGGCAGCAGCATGCCCTGGAAGACGCTGCGCGCCTCGAAGGTCATGGCGATGCTGGGCGCGGTGGCGATCGTCTCGTGCTGCTTGTTGACGAAGCGCACGCCGGTGAAGACCAGCTTCATGGGCTGTTCGAGGCCGCCCCACTCCAGGAAGATGCGGTCTGCCTCGGGCCGGATGTCGTTACCGGGAACATCGGCGGCGGCGGCGACGCGCGCCTTCAGGAACTCCAGGTCGACCGGCCCCTCGAGCAGGCGCAGGGCCGCGACCACCACCAGCGCCGTGGCGGCAATCACCGCGACCCCGACGGCCCGTAGCACTACCCGGTAGGTCTTCTTGACCACTGTCGTACTCTCGACTTCTTGACCTCGACGACACGCTTGGGCGAGCGTGGCGTCCCTTGGTGACAACTTACCCGAGCCCCGCACGCGATGTCTTGGTTTTCGACCGACCACCTGCCGCGACCGCACGACACGGCGCGCCGAGACGTGGCGTGGACCCGCTGGAACGAACTTGCCGCCCCGCCGCTGGATGCGTCGGCGGTCGCCTTGCTCGATGCCCTGTTCGGCAACAGCCCGTATCTTACCGAACTGGCGCTGAGGAACCCGAGCTTCGTGTCCGATCTGTGGCGACGCGGTCCTGACGCGGTCTACCGCGATCTTGACGCTGAACTAGACAGTGTAAAGACAGCGGCTCGCGGCGGCGAAGCCCCCGACCAGGTCGCCACCGCGCTGCGCCGCCTGAAGTCGCGCCTCGCGCTGGCCATCGCGGTCGCCGACATCGCCGGTGCGTGGCCGCTGGAGCGCGTCACCGGCGCCCTCAGCGCCTTCGCCTCCGGCTGCCTGTCCGCCCTCGTCGACGCGATCCTGCTCCAGCTGCAGCGCGACGGTCAGCTGGCGCTGGGCGGCGATCCCGACGCCGCGGCGCTCACCGTGCTCGGCATGGGCAAGCTCGGCGCCGGCGAGCTCAACTACTCAAGCGACATCGACCTGATCCTGCTCTACGACCGCGAGGCGCCGGCGCTGGCCGACAACGACAACCTGTCGCGTCACTTCGTGCGGGCCGCCCGCCTGCTGGTCCAGCTGATGGGCGAGACCTCGGCCGACGGCTACATCTTCCGCACCGACCTGCGGCTGCGTCCCGATCCCGGCTCGACCCCGCTCGCCATGTCGGTGCAGGCCGCCGAGCTCTACTACGAGAGCGTCGGCCAGAACTGGGAACGCGCCGCCATGATCAAGGCCCACCCGGTGGCCGGCAACCGCCCGGTTGGCGACGCCTTCCTGCACGGCCTGCGGCCCTACATCTGGCGCAAGCACCTCGACTTCGCGGCGATCCACGACATCCACTCGATCAAGCGCCAGATCGACGCCCATCGCGGCGGCGGCACGGTCAAGGTGCTGGGCCACAACGTGAAGCTCGGCCGCGGCGGCATCCGCGAGATCGAGTTCTTCGCCCAGACCCAGCAGCTGATCTTCGGCGGCCGCAACCCGGCGCTGCGGCTGCGCGGCACCTGCGAGAGCCTGCGCGCGCTGGCCGCCGCCGGCCACGTCACCGAGCAGACGGTCGACGAACTGATCGAGGCCTACGGCTTCCTGCGCACCGTCGAGCACCGGCTGCAGATGGTCGACGACCGCCAGACCCACAGCCTGCCCGACGACGAGGCCGGGCTGGCCGCCATCGCCACCTTCCTGGGCTTTGCCGACGCCGCCAGCTTCCAGGACGCCCTGCTCGAGCGCCTGCTGCGCGTCGAGGGCCACTACGCGCGCCTGTTCGAGGAGGAACCCAGCCTCGCGGGTCCCGGCGGCAACCTCGTCTTCACCGGCACCGACGACGATCCCGGCACGCTCAGCACGCTGCGCACGCTCGGCTTCCGCGACCCCGTGGCGGCGGCGTCGATCGTGCGCCGCTGGCACCATGGTCGCTTCCGCTCGACCGCCACGGCGCGCGCGCGCGAGCTGCTGACCGAGCTGATGCCGGGCCTGCTGAAGGCGCTCGGCGCCACCGCCTCGCCCGACCAGGCGCTGCTGAACTTCGACCTGTTCCTCGGCAACCTGCCGGCCGGCATCCAGCTGTTCTCGCTGTTCAAGGCCAACCCGGCGCTGCTCGACCTCGTGGCGGCGATCATGGGCAGCGCGCCCGGGCTGGCCGCCCACCTCGCCCGCCGCGCCATCCTGCTCGACTCGGTGCTGTCACCCGCCTTCTACGTCGCCCTGCCCCCGGCCGCCGACATGGAGGCCGACCTCGCGGCGCAGCTGGCGGCGGTCGAGCACGAGCAGGACATCCTCGACATCGCGCGGCGCTGGGCCAACGACCGGCGCTTCCAGGTCGGCGTACAGCAGCTCAAGGCGATCGTCCGGCCGTCGGCCGCCGGCGAGGCCTACGCCGACATCGCCGCCGCCACCATCTCGGCGCTGTGCGATCGCGTCGAGCGCCGCTTCGCCGAGCAGCATGGCGGCTTCGACGGCCAGCGCCTCGCGGTGCTCGGGCTGGGCAAGCTCGGCAGCCGCGAGATGTCGGCGACGTCCGACCTCGACCTGATCTTCGTCTACGACATCCCGCCCGGGCTCGAGGCGTCGGACGGCAGCCAGCCGCTGCCGCCGATCCAGTACTACACGCGGCTCAGCGCCAAGATCGTGACGGCGCTCACCGCCCACACCAACGAGGGCACGCTGTACGAGGTCGACATGCGGCTGCGCCCGTCCGGCCGGGCCGGCCCGCTGGCCAACTCGCTGGAAGGCTTCGAGACCTACCACGCGACCTCGGCCTGGACGTGGGAGCACATGGCGCTGACCCGGGCGCGCGTGATCCACGGGCCGGCGGCGCTGGCCGGCCGCCTCGAGGCGATCGTGCGCGGCACCCTCACCCGGCCGCGCGATCCGCTGGCGCTGGTGCGCGACGTGGCCGACATGCGCGACCGCATCGCCCGCCACGCGCCGCCGCGCAGCCCGTGGGACTTCAAGCACCTGCCGGGCGGGCTGTTCGACATCGACTTCGTCGCCCAGTACCTCGCCCTGCGCCACGCCGCGGAGCGACCCGACCTGCTCGATCCGCACCCGTCCGAGATGCTGCGCCGGGCTGCCGAGGCCGGCATGATCGCGCGCGACGACGCCGAGCGGCTGCGCTCGGCCCGGCTGCTGCTGTCCGACGTGCAGAGCGTGCTGCGGCTCACGCTGAACGGCGACGAGGCGGCGTTCGACGAATCGAAGGCGCCGGAGGGCCAGCGCCGGCTGGTCGCCGAGACCGAGGGCGCCCGCGACTTCGCCGACCTGCGCCGCCGCATCGAGGCGGAAACCGCGGCGGCGCGTGCTATATATCACCGGGTCGTCGAGCAACCGGCGATGGCGGCCGGCTGGCAGCCGCGCGGCGACGAACGAAGGAGCGACTGATGAGCGTCGAGGCAGGCAAGAAGGCGCCGGACTTCACGGCGGCGACGGACGGCGGGAAGAAGCTGAAACTCTCCGACCTGCGCGGCAAGCCGGTGGTGCTCTACTTCTACCCGAAGGACGACACGCCGGGCTGCACCACCGAGGCCTGCGGCTTCCGCGACGCCCATCCCGCCTTCGGCAAGCTCAAGGCGCAGGTGATCGGCGTGTCGAAGGACAGCGTCGCCCGGCACGACAAGTTCAAGGCCAAGTACGAGCTGCCCTTCCCGCTGGTCTCCGACGAGGACGGCAAGATCTGCGAGAAGTACGGCACCTGGATCGAGAAGAGCCTGTACGGCCGCAAGTACATGGGCATCGACCGCGCGACCTTCCTGATCGACAAGACCGGGACGGTCGCCAAGGTGTGGCGCAAGGTGAAGGTGACGGGCCACGTCGACGAGGTGCTGGAAGCCCTCAAGGCGCTGTAGCGCCGCGAGGCCGAGGGGGAAGCGATGACCAACGTCCTGATCTCGGGCGCCGGCCCGGTCGGCCTGACGCTCGCCAACGAGCTGGCGCGCTACGGCGTGTCGATCCGGATCATCGACAAGGCGGCGTCGCGCACCGACAAGTCGAAGGCGCTGGTGCTGTGGCCGCGCTCGCTCGAACTGCTGGAACACGGCGGCTACGTCGAGCCGTTCCTCAAGGCCGGCCACCCGGCCAGGGGCGCCCAGCTGTCCGACGGCAGCACCGCGGTGGCCGAGGTCTCGCTGGCCGGCATGGACACCCGCTATCCCTACGCCCTGATGATCGCCCAGAGCGAGACCGAGCGCGTGCTCGAGGAGCAGCTCGCGGCGCGCGGCGTGCGTGTCGAACGGCAGGTCGAGATGACGGGCTTCGCCGACAAGGGCTCGGGCATCGAGGCCGTGCTGGCCAAGGCCGACGGCAGCACCGAGACCGTCACCGCCGACTGGCTGGCCGGCTGCGACGGCGCGCACTCGACGACCCGGCACGAGCTCGGGCTCGCCTTCGAGGGCACCACCATGGACAGCGACTGGTACCTCGCCGACATCCACGTCACCGGGCTCGAGCCGCAGGACCGGCTGCACATCTTCTGGCACCGCGACGGCATCCTCGCCTTCTTCCCGATCACGCCCGGCCGCTGGCGGGTGATCGCCGACATCGGCCCGGCCGGCGTCGGCGGCCGCCACGCCGACCCGACGCTCGACGAGATCAGGGCGATGGTGGCGCAGCGCGGCACGCCGGGCATCGCGCTCAGCGACCCGGTCTGGCTGTCCTCGTTCCGCATCAACGAGCGCAAGGTGAAGCAGTACGGCAAGGGCCGCGTGTTCCTGTCCGGCGACGCCGCCCACATCCACAGCCCGGCCGGCGGCCAGGGCATGAACACCGGGATGCAGGACGCCTTCAACCTCGCCTGGAAGCTCGCCCACGTCGTCAAGGGCACCGCCAAGCGGTCGCTGCTCGACTCCTACTCGCCGGAACGCAGCGCGGTCGGCGACATGGTGCTGCGCAACGCCGGCCGCATGACCGACGCGGCGATCACCCGCAACCCGCTGCTCCAGACCCTGCGCAACACCGTGGTCAAGTTCGCGCTGAGCTTCCCGCAAGTCGTCCACGTCATGGCCGACACGCTGAGCGAACTGAACATCGCCTATCCCGACAGCCCGCTGTCGAAGTCCGGCGCGCCGCGGGCGCACGGCGTCCGGCCCGGCCAGCGCTGGCCCGAGGTGCTGGTCGCCGGCGCGCGCCTGCCGCGCTTCGCTGCGGTCGGCCCGGCCGACGTGGTGACCGACCTCGTGAGGCGCTTCCCCGCCCTGGTCCAGCCGGCGCGCGAATCGATGCGCGGCGACCCGCGCGACCTCGTGCTGGTGCGGCCCGATGGCTACGTCGGCTTCGCCGGCGCGGCCTCGGACGCCGCCGGCGCGGCGTCCTACCTCGCGGCCATCGCGGCCTGAATCGCGACTACTTCTTCTTCGGCGCCCAGCCGTAGACCTTGGTCAGCGTGCCGCCCATCAGGGCGGCGCGGTCGCTGTCGGACAGCCAGTCCGTGGCGCGGAAGGCGTCGACGCCCTCCTTGTAGGTCAGGAGGTTGACCGCGCGCGTCCAGTCGGTGCCCCACATGCAGCGGTCGAGTCCGAAGGTCGAGATGATCCGGTCGACCGGGCCGCGGATATCCTTGTAGGGGAACGGCTCGTGGCTGAGCGTGCAGGCGCCGCTGATCTTCACCACGATGTTCGGATGGGCGGCCAGCGCCAGCAGCTTCGGCAGCTCGACCCACGGCTCCTTGGGCGCCGGCGGGACGAACGGCTGCTCGAGCCCGAGATGGTCGATCACCAGGCGCGTGTTCGGGTTGCGCTTCGCCAGCTCGGCGACCTGCTCGAGGCGGCCACGCGCCATCAGGTTGACCGGCAGGCCGCACTTGCCGGCGGTCGACAGCACCTTGTTGATGCCGGGATGCGCCGGGTCGGTCGAGACCTCCGGCGTGAACATGATGCGCACCGCGACGGTGCCGTCCTGCTTCGCCCACGCCTCGATCGTCTCGCCGACCTTGGGGTCGTTGCTGTCGACCGGCTTGATGACGCCGAAGCGGTCGGGGAACTGGCGCTGCACGGCGACCGCGTAGCTCTCGTCCCAGCGGTACATCGTGTAGACCGAGACCAGCAGCGCGCCGTCGACACCGACCTCGTCCATCGCCTTGATCATGTCGGGCCCGGTGACCTCGGGCGGTCCCGCGAGGACCGCGTGCCACGGCCGGCCGGGATGGTTGCGCTCGTAGCAGTGGACCTGGACGTCGATCGTCGCCATCTGTCGTTTCTCCCACGCGATCTTCTTTTCGCTGGGCAAGGCTAGCGCGGCGCCGCGCTTGCCGCCAGACGGCCGCGGGCTCTACGTTTCGCAGATGCACGACAAGGTCGACGTCCTGATCATCGGCTCCGGCGCCTCGGGCGCGGCGGTCGCCTGGAGCCTCGCCGAGACGAAGATGCGCATCCTCTGCCTCGAGCAGGGCGACTGGGTGAAGCCGACCGACTACCCGAGCAACGGCCGCGACTGGGAAGCCCGCCTGTTCAGCGACTTCGCGATCAACCCCAACCGCCGGGCACGCGAGACCGACTACCCGATCAACGACGCCGGCTCGCCGATCAAGGTCGTGAACTTCAACGGCGTCGGCGGCAGCACCATCATGTACACGGCGCACTACCCGCGCCTCCATCCCTCCGACTTCAGGGTGAAGTCGCTCGACGGCGTGGCCGACGACTGGCCGGTCGACTACGAGACGCTGGAGCCGTTCTTCGCCGAGAACGACCGCATCACCGGCGTCTCGGGCCTCGCCGGCGACCCCGCCTACCCGTTCCACCAGCCACCGATGCCGCCGCTGCCGCTCGGCAAGTCGGGCCAGCGCTTCGGCCGGGCGATGAACCGGCTGGGCTGGCACTGGTGGCCGTCCGACTCCAGCATCGCCACCGTCGACTACGAGGGCCGCGGCCGCTGCCTCAACCTCGGCCACTGCACGCCGGGCTGTGCGCAGGGCGCCAAGGCCAGCACCGACATCACCTACTGGCCGCTGGCGCTGCGCGCCGGCGTCGAGTTGCGTACCCGCGCCCGGGTGCGCGAGATCGTCCACGACGACACCGGCATGGCGACCGGCGTGGTCTACTACGACGCGGACGGCGTCGAGCACTTCCAGCCGGCCGAGGTGGTGATCCTCGCCTGCAACGGCGTCGGCACGCCGCGCCTGCTGCTCAACTCGGTGTCGGGCAAGTTCCCCAACGGGCTCGCCAACTCGTCCGGCCTGGTCGGGCGCAACCTGATGTTCCACCCCTATGCCTACACCTACGGCTACGTCGACGAGCCGCTGGACGGCAACCACGGCCCGCCGCTCTGCCTGTGGAGCCAGCAGTTCTACGAGACCGACCCGTCGCGCGACTTCGTGCGCGGCTACACCTTCCAGTTCGGCCGCGGCGTCGCCTCGATCATCGAGGCGATCACCAGCACCGCCGCCGGCCGCCTTCCGTTCGGTCCCGAGCACCACGACGTCTATCGCCGGCTGCTCAACCACCGCATCGGCCTGTCGGCGATCATCGAGGACCTGCCCGAGCCGCACAACCGCGTGACGCTCGACCCGGTCCTCAAGGACTCGAACGGCATCCCGGCACCGAGGATCGAGTACACGATCGGCGAGAACAGCCGGAAGATGCTGGACCACGCCATCGCCAGCGCGCGCACCATCCTCGAGGCTGCCGGCGCCACCGGCATCACCACCGACGTGCCGATCCTGAACGGCGGCTGGCACCTGCTGGGTACCGCGCGCATGGGCAACGACCCGGCGACCTCGGTGGTCAACGGCTGGGGCCGCAGCCACGACGTGAAGAACCTGTTCATCGTCGACGGCAGCATCTGGGTGACCTCGGGCGGCGTGAACCCGACCTCGACCATCCAGGCGCTGGCGCTCTACATCGCCGACCAGATCAAGCAA